>NZ_CATKQM010000007.1:0-153831 GCF_949768225.1 Pseudomonas sp. IT-P44
GCAAGCCGGCTCCTACAGGGGATTGCGGGGTTCTGGCGGTTAGCGGGCGGCTACGGCCTGGGTGGTGGCGTCGGTGAAGTCGAGGACTTTGCCGCCCTGGGCCGTGGCGAATTGCTGGGCCTGGCCCTTGAGCAGGAACGCGCTGAGGCGCCCTTTCGCGTCACTGGCAAACCACGCCTGATCCGCCAGCAACTTGATCCCGCTGTCACTCGCCTGGGCATACACCGCGCGGATGTTTTTGCCTTCAGACTTCAAACCGGCCAATGCGGTGAACGCCGATTCCGCCGAGGCGTACTGACGCACTTTCGGCTCGCCGCGCACCCAGATCTCGGCCACATGACTGAAGTCGGTGATGGCTTTGCCGCTCAACGCATCCACTGCTTTGAGCGGTGTCTGGCCGTAGTCGGCCAGTTGCGCGGTGTAGTCCAGATTCGAGGCCTTGAACGCGGCGCGGATGTACTGGTCGTCGATGAAGGTGTTGAGGTCGAGACCGCGATCAGCCTTCTTCAGCAGCTTGAGGGTGTCGATGGCGGTGCCGACCGCCTGGCGATATTCCGGCTTCCAGCTCAGGTCGCGGGTCTGCACGCCGAGCGGGCCGTGGAACAGATAATTAACCTCGGCATCGACGCCGGTGACCTTGGCAATCAACTCGCTGTACTTCTCGGGTTCTGCCGCCAATAACTGGTTGGCTTCGATGCTGGCGCGCAGGTACGCGACGACGATTTCCGGGTACTTTTTCGCGTAGGCCTGATCGACCAGGGCGCCGTGGAACGTCGGCGTATTCGCCTGGGAGCCGTCATAGATCTTGCGAGCGAAGCCACGGCTCGGGAACAGTTCGGCGAACGGCACAAAGTCGGCGTGGGCGTCGATCTTCCCGGCCTGCAACGCGGAACCGGCGACTTCCGGCGGCTGGGCGATGATATTCACGTCTTTGAGCGGGTCCCAACCCTGAGCCGCCACGGCGCGCAGCAACATGCCATGGGCGGTCGAGGCGAACGGCACGGAGATGGTCTTGCCCTTCAACTCCGCCAGTGATTGCACGCCCGAAGCGCTCGGCACGACGATGCCGTTGCCGCTGCCCTTGATGCTGCCCGACAGTACGCTGATAAACAGACTGTGCTTGCCGGCGGTTTCGAACGCGACACCGTTGAACGAGCCGGGGAAATCGGCCATCGCGCCGAAGTCCAGTTTGCCGGCGACCATCTCGTTGGTCAGGGGCGCGCCGCTGGTGAAGTTCTTCCACTCGACCTCGTATTTGGCGTCCTTGTATTGGCCATCGTGGGGCAAGTATTTGTCCAGCAGGCCGAGCTCGCGAATCAACAGGCCGCCGGCGGCGCAGTTGATCGTGGTGTCCTGGGTGCCGATGGCAATGCGGATGGTTTCGGCGGAAGCCGACAAGGTGAAAGAAGCCAGTACCAGACCGGCCAATGCTGCACGCAATAACATGGTGAATCCCCTCGAATCATTTATAGGATGTTCGTCTCCGCCACGATCAGGGCGTGGTGGGAAACGAGGGGTGTTTGAAGCAGGCGTCCGGTGTTGCCGGGTAGCGTTTTATGTTGTTTGGGCTGGCCTCTTCGCGAGCAAGCCCGCTCCCACATTGGAACTCGATCAATTGTAGGAGCCGGCTTGCTGGCGATGGTGTGTCAGCCAAAGAGATGTCGACTGACACTCCATCGCCAGCAAGCCGGCTCCTACAGTTCGGTGTTTCAACGCAGCAAATAAGGGATTTCGACTTTCACCGCCCCGGTCGGGCAGTCCTTTTCGCACGGCATGCAGTACCAGCATTCGTCAAAGGCCATGTAGGCCTTTTGCGTGGCCGGGTTGATCGCCAGCAAGTCCATCGGGCAGACGTCGACGCACACGGTGCAGCCTTTGTGGGCGATGCACAGGTCCTCGTCGACCGTGACGGGTGCATTGGAGCGGAAGAAAATTTCCTGGGGTTGATAGGCCATTGGTCGGTCTCTCTTATAGTCAGGCTCAGGCCGCAAAGGCACCGACGCGCAGCCGGTCATAGGCCTGCATTTCTTCGGCATCCAGCGGGATGATGTAGGGCTCGACGGCTTTCTTGAAACTGCTCATCTGGCCGTTTTCATCCTTCTTCAAATGGCAATGGCAGAACCAGTCGCTGTCGTTGCGCTGCGGGTGATCGACCCGATAGTGGTAAAGCCCCCAGCGACTTTCGGCGCGGAACAACGAAGCGCGGGCGGCCATTTCGGCGCAGTCGCGGATCATGCTGACTTCCATGGCGCGCATCAGTTCGTGGGCGTTGTGGGCCTTGATCTGATCGAGATCGCGCTGGATATCGCTGAAACGCTGCAGGCCGATCTGCATCTTCTTGGTCACTTTCGGCGGTTGCAGGTAATCGTTCACGAAGCGTCGCAGCTTGTACTCGACCTGGGCCGGCGGCAGTCCGTGTTCGCGGTCCAGTGGCGCGTAGACCCGCGCTTTCTCTGTCTCGATCTGCTTGGCATCGACCGCTGAAAATTCGCGACCGGCGACAAAATCCGCCGCATTAGTGCCGGCAAACCAGCCGTAGGTGAACGCGCCAAGCATGTAGTTGTGCGGCACGGCGGCCATGTCACCCGCCGAATACAAACCCTTGACCGAGGTTTCGGCCTTCTCGTTGACCCACACACCCGACGCCGAATGCCCGCTGCAAAAACCGATTTCCGAGATGTGCATCTCGACCATCTGCGTGCGGTAATCGGTGCCGCGATTGGCGTGAAACTGGCCGCGACTCGGGCGTTCGTTGCTGTGCAGGATCTCTTCGATGTTCTGGATGGTTTCCTCGGCCAGGTGATCGAGCTTGAGGAACACCGGGCCGTTGCCGCTTTCGAGTTCCTGGTGGAACTCCCACATCATCTGGCCGCTCCAGTAGTCGCACTCGATGAAGCGCTCGCCCTTGTTGTTGGCGGTGTAGCCGCCCAATGGGCCCGTAACGTAGGCGCAGGCCGGGCCGTTGTAATCCTTGATCAGCGGGTTGATCTGGAAGCATTCGAGGTTCGCCAGTTCGGCCCCGGCGTGATAAGCCATGGCGTAACCGTCGCCGGCATTGGTCGGGTTTTCGTAGGTGCCCATCAGGTAACCCGAGGACGGCAGGCCCAAGCGCCCAGCGGCGCCGCACGCGAGGATCACCGCCTTGGCCTTGATCACGTGAAAATCGGCGGTACGGCAGTCGAACCCCATCAGGCCGTTGACCGCGCCCTCTTCGTCCGTCAGCAAGCGCGTGCAAACCACACGGTTGGTGATGCTGACCCGGGCGCGTTTCAACTGGCGGTACAGGACTTTCTTGATGTCATGCCCTTCCGGCATCGGCAGCACATAAGCACCCATGTGGTGGACCTTTTTCACCGCGTAGTCGCCGGTTTCGTCCTTCTCGAATTTGACGCCCCAGCGGTCCAGTTGCTCGATGGTTTCGAAGCTGTGGGTGGCGTAGGCGTAGACCGCTGCCTGATTGACGATGCCGTCGTTGGCGATGGTGATTTCCTTGGTGTACTGCTCCGGCGTGGAATGGCCGGGAATGATGGCGTTGTTCAGGCCGTCCATGCCCATGCTGATCGCGCCGCTGCGTTTGACGTTGGCCTTGTCGATCAGCAACACGCGCAGGTCGCGGTTGCGCTCCTTGGCCTTGATTGCCGCCATGGGACCCGCCGTGCCACCGCCGATCACGACGATGTCGTATTCCTGTTCGAGGGTACTTCTTGTCATGCCTGCGCCCCTTTGTGCCGGTCGATCCGCAGGCGGTACTGGAAGGCATCGCCACGGTAGTAAAGGTGTTCGAAGTCCACGGGTTGGCCGCTGGCATCGTGGGTCAGACGCTCGATGCGCATGATCGGCGAGCCGGGTTCGATGTTGAGCGCCTGGGTCAGGTCGCTGTCGGCGAGGACGGCATCGATGGCCAGATCGGCATGACCGAGGGCCAGGCCGCAGTCGTTTTCGAGGATCAGGAAGATGTCGCGGGTGACCAGATCGGCCTTTTCCAGCCGTTCGCCGATGGCTTTTGGCAGGTAGGTGATTTCCAGTGAGATCGGCTCGCGGTTGATCAGGCGCACCCGCTTGATCTGCGCCACGATCTCGCCTTCGGCCACCTGCAAACGCTCGGCGACGAGTTTGTCGGCGGGGATGAATTTGAAACTGCGCAGGCGGTTGATCACCTCGTAGCCACGCCCGGTCATGGACTCGGCGAGGCCTTGCAGGGTGCTGACGTTCTGGAAGGTTTTCGGCTTGGCGACGAAGGTGCCCTTGCCGTGAATCTTGAAGATCAGCCCTTCCTTTTGCAGATCGCCGAGGGCCTGGCGCACGGTGATGCGGCTGACTTTGAACAACGCGCCAAGCTCGCTTTCCGAAGGCATCTGGCTGTCTTGCGGGTATTCACCGTCGAGAATGCGGGCACGCAGGACGTCGCGCAGTTGAGTGTGCAAAGGAACACTGCTGAGGGAGAGAACGTTATCGGTCATGGCAGATCACTTGTTATAACGAGTTATGACGTGATCTTAGAGTTCTAGTGCGAGGGTTGAGAAATACTGTTTGAGAATAAGGTTAGATTCGCGGGATGCCGCGTTACCTGATGCACCGCGCTGCATGGATCGCCGGCAAGCCGGCTCCTACAGGATTGGCGTCAACCAAACACTCCCGGCACGCTTGCCGGCGATGGCGTCCATGAAATCGCCTTCGCCGGCAAGCCTGGCTCCTACAGGATTGGCGTCAACCGAATATTCCCGGTACACCCGCGCACTTGTAGGAGCCGGCTTGCTGGCGGTGGCGTCCATGAAATCGCCTTCGCCGGCAAGCCGTGCTCCTACAGGATTGGCGTCAGCCGAACATTCCCGGCACGCATACGCACTTGTAGGAGCCGGCTTGCTGGCGATGGCGCCCGTGAAATCGCCTTCGCCGGCAAGCCTGGCTCCTACAGGATTGGCGTCAACCGAACATTCCCGGCACACCCACGCACTTGTAGGAGCCGGCTTGCTGGCGATGGCGTCCATGAAATCGCCTTCGCCGGCAAGCCGTGCTCCTACAGGATTGGCGTCAGCCGAACATTCCCGGCACGCATACACACTTGTAGGAGCTGGCTTACCGGCGATGGCGCCCGTGAAATCGCCTTCGCCGGCAAGCCGGGCTCCTACAGGATTGGCGTCAACCGAACATTCCCGGCACGCCCACGCACTTGTAGGAGCCGGCTTGCCAGCGATGGCGTCCATGAAATCGCCATCACCGGTAAGCCGGGCTCCTACAAATCAACCGACGCGCAGTGCGCGCAAATCCAGTCGACCGTCCTTCAGCGGTGGGCACCAGTAGTAGCCGCCGGTGATCGGGCGACTGATGCGGTACAAGCCGTCGGTGATGCCATCTTCCAGACCGCTCATGCGCCGCAATTGGGCTTCGAAGGCGTCGAGGGAGAAACCGAACGCGAGGAACATCAGACCGGCGCGATCCCCTTCGATCCACGGCATCGAGCGGCGGACCACAAACGCCTCAGGGGCGAAGCTTTCCTGGGCGGTGCGTTTGACGTGGGCAGAGATCGGCGCGTCATCGATTTCTTCGTTGTCGCTCAAGCGACGGCCCATGATGTTGTCCTTTTCTTCGGACGGCATCGCGTGGAAGCCCTTCAGGTCGTGCTGCCACTGCTGGATCGCGGCGAAGCTGCCACCGACCACACCGTCAGCACCCTCACCAATCAACGCGGCAGATACGGCGGCTTCATCGTGCGGGTTTTCGGTGCCATCTTCATAACCGGTCAGGTCGTGGCCGGTGAGGTGGCGGAACGTTTCGTTCATCTGCACCAGGCGCAGGGCCGGTGCCAGCGCTGCTTCGATGGCGGTGGCGCGATTGAGCAACTCGCCACGGTCGACACCATGCAACCAGCACCACAGCGCGTGCTGGGTCGACGGGTTGTCGACGCCAACGCCGGTCAGTGCCGGAAACGGCCGCAGCCCGTCGATCTGCACGTGCAGCGCCTTGACCAGGGATTCACCGAAACCGGCCACCGCCGACTTCCCGTCCACCAGCAGCATCAATTTGTCGAGCGCGGCCGGCAGAGCATCGACGGATTCCAGCGCGAAGAACATATGACGGGCTTGAGGTGGAACGGGGGTGGCGAGGATGCCCGGCTGGTAGTAACTCATATGAACTCCTTAATAAAGAGCATGAAGTTTACCCGCAGCGTCGGCCGTTGTGTGTTCTCAGGTCAAAAGATCGCCGGATCTTGACCCCGGCACTTAAAAAGTCGAGGCAATAAGGCGTATAACCTTTGAAGTGAATTCTGAACTGCAAGCCGCCAGCGCATGGCTTACATCACATGGAGTAGCGACATGACCACAGCACACATCCTCGGCAACCTGTTTCCCGACGCCAGCGACATCCCGGAAAAGTACCGCCTCGACGGCCAGACCGAGCAACGTGAATACCTGGTCGATGGCGAACTGAAAACCTGGGCCGGCCCCCTCGCCCAAGTCCGCAGCCCGGTGTACCTGACCGGCGAAAATGGCGACGAACAAGTGATCCTCGGCAGCACGCCGCTGCTCGATGCCGACACCGCGCTGACCGCGCTCGACGCCGCCGTCCGCGCCTATGACCGGGGCCAGGGTTTGTGGCCGACCATGCGCGTGGCCGAACGCATCCAGCACGTCGAAGCGTTTCTCGGGCGTATGCGCGAACAACGCGAAGCCGTGGTCAAGTTGCTGATGTGGGAGATCGGCAAAAACCTCAAGGACTCGGAAAAAGAGTTCGACCGCACCTGCGACTACATCGTCGACACCATCAACGCGCTCAAGGAACTCGACCGCCGCTCCAGTCGTTTCGAGCTGGAACAGGACACGCTCGGCCAGATCCGCCGCGTACCGCTGGGCGTGGCGCTGTGCATGGGACCTTACAACTACCCGCTGAACGAAACCTTCACCACGCTGATTCCGGCGCTGATCATGGGCAACACCGTGGTGTTCAAACCGGCCAAGCTCGGCGTGCTGCTGATTCGTCCGCTGCTGGAAGCGTTCCGCGACAGCTTCCCGACCGGTGTGATCAACGTCATTTACGGCAGTGGCCGCGAGACGGTCAGCGCGCTGATGGCCAGCGGCAAGATCGATATCTTCGCGTTCATCGGCACCAACAAGGCCGCCAGCGACCTGAAAAAACTCCACCCGAAACCGCACCGTTTGCGCGCAGCGCTGGGCCTGGACGCGAAAAACCCCGGCATCGTTTTGCCTGAGGTGGACCTGGACAACGCCGTGAACGAAGCGGTCACCGGTTCGCTGTCGTTCAATGGCCAGCGTTGCACCGCGCTGAAAATCCTCTTCGTCCACGAAGACGTGGTTGAGGCGTTCATCGACAAATTCAACGCCAAACTCGCCAGCCTCAAACCCGGCATGCCGTGGGAAAGCGGCGTAGCCCTGACACCGCTGCCGGAGTCGGGCAAGGTCGATTATCTGCACGGGCTGGTTGCGGATGCCGTGAGCAAAGGTGCCCGTGTGGTCAACCCGAATGGCGGTGAAACCCGCGCGTCCTTCTTCTATCCGGCGGTGTTGTTCCCGGTGACGCCGCAGATGCGCGTCTATCAGGAAGAACAGTTCGGCCCGGTGGTGCCAATCGTGCCTTACCGGCATCTGGATACGGTGATCGATTACGTCCTGGAATCGGACTTCGGCCAGCAACTGAGTATCTTCGGCACCAACCCGGTGGCGGTTGGCCGTCTGGTCGACACCTTCGCCAACCAGGTCGGGCGGATCAACCTCAACGCCCAGTGCCAGCGCGGCCCGGACACCTATCCGTTCAATGGTCGCAAGAACTCGGCCGAAGGCACGTTGTCGGTGCATGATGCGTTGCGGGTGTTCTCTATTCGCACGCTGGTCGCGACCAAGTTCCAGGAGACCAACAAGGACCTCATCAGCGAGATCATCAGCGGCCGCAGTTCGAGTTTCCTGACCACCGACTACATCTTCTGAGGACCACGAGCCTGAGTACATTCAGAGCCAACCGACTACCACCGTTACTGCGCCGGGTACTGCGTCCGTTACTGGACCCGTACCGGCGCTATCGCCACGCCAGATTGATTCACGCCGTGCGTGTATCGCTGGGGTTGCTGGCGACGATCCTGCTGACCACCGGCATCCACCTGCCCCACGGTGAGTGGGCGTCGGTGACGATGCTGGTGGTGATCGGCGGTTTGCAGCACCACGGCAACATCGGCAAAAAAGCCGCCGAGCGCGCCATCGGCACCTTGATCGGCGCTGGTGTCGGCCTGTTATTGGTGGCACAACAAGCCTGGCTCGGGATGCCGTGGCTGACCTATTTTGCGATGTCGGTGGTCTGCGGATTCTTCTCATACCACGCCATCGGCAAGGGCGGTTACACGGCGCTGCTGTCAGCGATCACCGTGTTTATCGTCGCCGGGCATGGCGATAATCCGGTGACCGACGGGCTGTGGCGCGGGGTGGATATCCTGATCGGCATTGCCCTGGCCCTGGCGTTTTCCTTTGCGCTGCCGCTGTACGCGGTTTACTCCTGGCGCTACAACCTGGCCGATGCGCTGCGCGATTGCGCGACGATTTACGGGCGCATCATCAATGGCCAACCCGTGACTGATGACGAGCACGTGAAGTTGATGAATCGCCTGAACACGGTGATGGTGCAACAGCGCTCGCTGATGCCGTCAGTGTCCAAGGAAGTGAAGATTTCAATGACCGAGCTCGATGCGATCCAGCGCCATTTGCGCATGTGTGTCAGCACCCTGGAAATCCTCGGCAACACCCGACCGGATGCCAATGACCCCGACGCCATGGCGCATCTGCAATCGGCGTTAAAAGCGGAGCATCGGCTGATTCGCGTGCAATGGGTGGGGATGGCGCGGGCGCTGAAATCCGGCGCGTCCCAGCGGCTGAATCGACCCGTCGAGCTGCCGGCGGATTCAAGCCTGGACGCACCGGTCTATAACTCGCTGGACGGCTACCGGCTATTGATCTGGCAGCTGGCCAGCAACATTGGCGAAATGCGCCAGCGCCTGGCCAAGACCGCGCCGTGTTGGAATATCTGATTATTGTGTAACTGTCCGCCGAAACTTCAGGCTCCAGCCTTGTTGCATGCCCGCGGCGGCCAGCAGAATTGCAGCGACACCGATCCATTGCAGCATTTCCAGACGATGACCAAAGGCAAACCAGTCAACGAAAATCGCAGCAATCGGGTAAATGAACGACAACGCACCGGTCAGTGCCGTCGGCAATTTCTGGATCGCGCCGTACAGCAACACGTACATCACGCCGGTGTGAACAATGCCGAGAGTCACCAGGCTGGCCCAGGCGCTCGGTGCTTGCGGCAACGCCGAGAAGTGCGCGAATGGCGCGAGCAACAACACGCCGGTGCTGACCTGAATAAGCGCGATCAGGTGCGGTGGCGTGCCGGTCAGGCGTTTGATGATCAACGCCGCAATCGCATAAAGGAAAGCGGCCCCAAGCGCCAGCGCGATCCCCATCAGGTAATCATTGCCGCCCTCGCCCTGTTGCCCGTGTGCGCTGACAATCGCCAGCATCCCCAGAAACGAAACGCCCAGCCAGAACAGTTTCTGCAGGGTGATTTTTTCGTTGAGGAACAGCGCGGCCAAGCCGACCAGCATAAACGGCTGAACGTTATACACCGCGGTGCCAATGGCAATCGAAGCGCGGGAGTAAGAGGCAAACAACAGCACCCAGTTGCCGACAATCGCCACGCCGCTGAGCACGGCCAGCAGGAACGTGGTGCGGGTCAGAATGCCGGGGCGCAGGAAGCCGAAAGCCGCGCAAATCAGCAACAAGGTGCCGGCGCCGAACACGCAACGCCAGAACACCACGTCCAGCACCGGTTGCCCGGACACCAGCACGAACCAGCCGATGGTCCCGGAAATCAGCATGGCGGCGGTCATCTCGAATGACCCGCGACGAAGTGTTTTGTCCATCATCAGACTCCTGTGATTGAGCCCAAAGTATGCCCATCCAACCGGGGGCTTCTCCAGCGCAAAAAGCAGGCTAAACTCGACATCTGCCTTTTTTATCAAGGCGGTTTCGATTAATTGCCTTACAGGGGTTGCGCCATGACTGACGATATCGACCAGGTGCTGATTACGGCGTTGATGGAAGACTCACGGCGTTCGCTCAAGGCGCTGGCAAACCTCAGCGGCCTGTCCTCACCGAGCGTCGCCGAGCGTTTGCGCCGCCTCGAAGAACGCGGCGTGCTCAAGGGCTACACCGTCGAGATTGATCCCAAGTGTTTCGGCTATCAACTCCAGGCCATCGTGCGAATCCGCCCGTTGCCGGGCCAGTTGCAAGAGGTGGAGCGGCAAATCCAGGCGATTCCCGAATTCACCGAGTGCGACAAGGTCACCGGCGACGACTGCTTCATCGCCCGCCTGCACGTGCGCTCGATGGAACAACTGGACACCCTCCTCGACCGCCTGAACACCCATGCAGAAACCAACACCGCCATCGTCAAGAAAACCCCGGTGAAACGGCGGTTACCGCCCATGGCGTGAGCCTTCAGCCAAATCGCAGGCAAGAAAAAACCCGCCGAAGCGGGTTTTTACTCATGGACGACGATTAATCATCGCGGCTCATGATGCCGAAGATCTGCAACAAGCTGATGAACAGGTTGTAGATCGACACATACAGGCTGATGGTCGCCATGATGTAGTTGCGCTCACCGCCGTGAATGATGGCGCTGGTCTGGAACAGAATGCAGACCGAGGAGAACAGCACAAAACCTGCGCTGATCGCCAGTTGCAGACCGCTGACCTGGAAGAAGAAGCTCGCCAGCGTCGCACCCAGCAGCACGAAGAAACCTGCGGTGATGAAGCCACCGAGGAAGCTCATGTCCTTACGGGTGATCAGCACGTAAGCCGACAGACCGCCAAACACCAGCGCCGTCATCGCGAAGGCCGAGCTCACTACTTCCGCGCCGCCCTGCATGCCCAGGTAACGGTTGAGGATCGGGCCGAGCAGGAAACCCATGAAACCGGTCAAGGCAAACGCCGACACCAGGCCCCACGCGGAATCACGGAGTTTGTTGGTTAGGAAGAAAAGGCCGTAGAAACCGATCAGCACCACGAAGATATTCGGGTAGCCGACGCGCATCTGCTGGGCGACGAACGCCATCACGCCGCTGAATGCGAGGGTGAGAGCGAGCAAGCCGTATGTGTTGCGCAGGACGCGGCTAACCTCTAGCTGCTCAGCCTGCACGCTGTTATTAACTGCGTAATCCTGTTCGCGCATGGCGACACTCCTGTTGGTTTGAAACGTTCAGTCGCAAAGATCATAACAGACGCTCTGTAACAAGCCATGCACAGAGTTTGACAGTGTGTTTCATTCAGGTATTATGGCGCCCGCAACGCAAACGGAGGTGTGGCCGAGTGGTTTAAGGCAACGGTCTTGAAAACCGTCGACTGTAACAGGTCCATGAGTTCGAATCCCATCGCCTCCGCCATCTTTATACGACAAAGCCCTGATTATTCAGGGCTTTTTCGTTTCTGGGATTTGGCGAATCCTTCTCCGATTAGCAGGTGTTCCATAACTATTATGGAAGCGTTCCATAACTCAGCCTTATTTGCCCCTCCACGGCGTCCTGCCGAATGCTTCCCTTCTCCTTTATGTGTCACCACATTTCCGCTGCTACGCTGACCTCATAACTGAGGATTCACGATGCCAAATTCAGATCTGCTCCCTTCCCTGCTATTCAAGATCAACGAAAATCAACTCGCGCTCGAAGCTGCCATCCTGGAACTGTCGAACTGGGTGGAGCAGCGAGGCGCTGCCGACGTCGCCGACAACGTGCGCGGCGCCCTGGAGGCCCTCGACCGCAACGAGGAGTTCATCAAGATGACGCTCGCGGTGATGATGACCCCGGAATGACTTGGCGCCTAAAGCAGAAGAGATGGTGGTTAACACAACTCGCAAGCTAGGAGCGACGAGCCAAGCCACCACTACGGGAGGAGCCTGCTCGAGTTAAGAACGAGCTGATCAACGAAGAACTCCACATGCCCTCTGGGGCTGGTCGGCAAGGGTAAATCGTCGATCTTTCGAGCGATGCTCTGAAAAGCTTGCGCGCACTTGGAACGCGGAAACGCTTCGTAAACGGCGCGCTGCTTCTGCACCGCCTTGCGCATGCATTCGTCGTACGGCACCGCTCCCACATAACACAAGGCAACGTCGAGGAAGTTATCGGTGACCTTGGTCAATTTAGCGAACAGGGCTCGACCCTCCTGCGGGCTCTGCGTCATATTTGCCAGTACTTGGAAGCGGTTCATACCGTAATCACGACTAAGCAGTTTGATCAACGCGTATGCATCGGTGATCGAGGTCGGCTCGTCACTGACCACCAGCAACACTTCCTGGGCTGCCCGGACGAAGCTGACCACCGAATCTCCGATGCCCGCGGCTGTGTCAATCACCAGTACATCGATACTGTCACCGATGTCACTGAAGGCCTGGATCAGGCCTGCGTACTGAGCCGGAGATAAACGCGCCATGTTCTGGATGCCTGAAGCCGCGGGGACAATTCGCACCCCACCCGGACCCTGCACCAGTAAGTCGGATAGCTCACAGTGACCTTCGATTAAATCGGCAAGCGTGTACTGCGGGGAAAGGCCCAATAGGGCATCGATATTCGCCAAGCCAAGATCGCCATCCAGCAATACGACTCGCCTCCCAAGTTCCGCCAGCGCCAATGAAAGGTTCACAGCCACAGTCGTCTTGCCGACGCCGCCCTTTCCGCCAGTCACGGCGATAACTTGTACAGAATGCACACCATCCATGTTATTTATCCCTTCCATGTGCAACGTGCGCGAGTAATTACCAACTATCTCCATTTGTGCAATGGTAGCCGAAAGGTGCAGATTCACGACCCTAGCTATCACGGAACCACCAAAAACGCTGTAACCCACACAAAATCACACCCCAGTAATGCTGCGGTATGGGCTTGGATTGGGCGCGGGCCTTATAGACCAAGGGTTGCAGCTTTCCGCTGTCTAAAACTCAACGTTCAGAACACTTCGCTTCGGCCCAGCAAAACCGAGATAGATCGCGGTAGTTTTAGACAGCGTTTCACCCTCCTCCGGCGCCCTGGCGAAAGAACACAATCCACCTATCGAAGTAGTGATTCACTGGCACATCGCTGGTAATCTCCGCGCCACGTTCGCCAAACATTAAGGGATGGAGGCGAAAATAGAAGCCCCGAAGCCGCGAACCTTCGGGGCTTTGCTTTTTATTGCAACGAATCATATGCCTGCTCGCAGGTCATTCCCCGGGCTCGGGCTTGGTCAGCAACTTCAGCCAGTTCGCCCGCTCGCTGATCAGCGCGCTTGAACACGTCGGCAAGCACCATTGCGGCGCGGGTAGCTGCCTTGCTTGCGGCGGCAGCGCAGGAATTGCCGCTGGCTTCACTGGCCGCGAGGCGAGCGGCAAGGTCGTTGGCTGCTCCGCGCAGGCTGTCAGCAGCATTGCGAGCCCGGACAGCATCAGCAGTTGCTTGATCGATGATCTGTTGTCCATCTTGAATCGCCTTGTTGATGGAGAGTTGACGGGCTTGTTCTTTGGCACGCTCTGCGGCCTCGTTGTCGGCCTTCCCAGCGGCGTCTCGTGTGTCGCGGGCATTCCACCTCGCCTGCCATTCGGCATCCTTCACCGATCCGCCAAAGTGATAGATGCCAAAGGCCGCGCCGGCAGCCAGTAGTACCGCAGCTATATAAGGAAGAACTCGTAGGATGATGTGCGTCATGGCACATCCCTGAAGAAGACGTGACCACCAATCTTCACCGTCTGTTTGGCACCCTTCGCCCAGGCTGGCGCCTTCATCATCGCGGCGGCGTAGTAGTGCGTGGCGCCACCGGTGGGGTCTGGCACCTTTCCGTCAATCACCTGGTCAGCGGCGATCCGCGCCTGCGCAAGCTCGCGGAACGGGATCTGCTTGATGCCGATCAGGAACGCATAGTTCGGGTCGCTCTTATTCCAGCAGCTGAACTGATAGGGCTTCTGGCACACGCCTGCGTAGCCTTCGCCCCACCAGGATTTTTCCTTGCCATCGTTCACGCGGTTGCGGATGGTCCAGGCAACGGCGATCTGACCCGCTAGGCTTTCGCCGCGCGCCTCCCCCCACAACGTTCGGGCGAGAATGTCGCGATCTTTATCGGTAACTGGCATCACTTTTCTCCAGGCACAAAAAAACCGCTCAATGGCGGCCGGTTTACAGGGTGATTTCGCGTTAGACGGTGGATGGAGCCGAAGCTGAGACCGTAAGGTCCATCCCGCTTGTTGGCTGAACTGGCCAGGTGACAACGGTGTGCCAGCCTGCCTGCGAGGTCACACGCCCCAACGAAATGGAGTAGTTCTTCCATTTCGTCAGTTGGGCCTTCCGAGCAGGATACTCAGCCTCTTCTTCTGGGGTGGCGGCGAATTCCTCCTGCCCTTCAACCCCGATATTTTCGATGGCGCTCTCAAGGTCGCCAATCCGATTGGTGAGCGCGGTTTTTTGGGCTGCCGCAAGCTGTATAAATTGCTGCAGTTTGGCGCTGTTGATGGCGAGGTAATCCGGCGGAGGGTCCATGAACGCAAGATAGCGCGGATCGTCGTCGGGAACTTCGCCCTGATTCGGGTACTCAGTTGGGTCTTGTGGGCAGCCAAAGACAGAAACCACAGCCACTTGCGACGCATCCGAAAATTGAACGTATGGCATATGACCGCCTTTAGAAGGTGTAAGAAGTGACATAAATGAGCGCCGTTAGCGTGCCGGCCGATGTCGACACCGCATACCACATGGTTTGCAGCGTGATGACCACTAAGTTGAAATAGCCGGATGCGCTCGTATAGCCGCCTGTTACAAATGTCTGTCCGATGCCCACGGAGTTTGCCGACAGCCGTGCGGCATAGTCACCAGGACTGCTTGCCGACACCTTGACATAACCACCAACGCTTTTTGCATTGGGTGGAATTGCCGTCGATAGAGAGAGTGACGTCAGGCCGCCGGAGTTGGTGGATGTACTTAAAACGTTTACGTCGGGCGTGGACACCTTGCGAGAGTCCGAATCCAGATAAGCAATACCAAACTGGCTCGAGCCGGTGGTCGGCATCACCCCGATCAGTGCGGACGCGGTATACCCGGAAGGCATATTCGCTCCCGAATAAACCTCGGTCTGCACGCCGGCGGTGGCGTTCTTTGCCAACAGGGCACTTGCCAGAGTGGTCGGATTGTAGATCAGGTAGACCGCCACCCAGCCACTTACCGGGGCGCTCCCCGTGTCCATGCCGCCGGCGCCAGTGGTCGCGAGATTGATTGTCTTGCTGAGACTGGAAAGTTTGTAGCCCGTCCCGCCAAGTGCGGTTTCGACGATCGCCTCGTCCGCCGTGAAGGTGGCGGTGGCTGACGCTGCGGTAATCGACATCTTGCCATTGCGGGTGCTGCCAACCACTGGCGGCTGGATTTGAGCAAGAGTCACTGCATGTTTGCTTTTTGTCGCATCTGCCACCTGCTGCGGCGCACCGGTGCAGAACAGCAGGACGTACGAGCCGCCACCAACCGAAGCGTTCCATTGAATCCAGGCGATACCGTTGGCGATGATCTCGCCCCCCTGGAGCGCCGCATGCGCAGCGCCAACGATCGCCACCACACCCAAGCCATCGTTGATGGTGCAGGCTCCTGGGTTGGCGTTGGCAGCCTTGAAGCGGAGTGGTGTGCTCTCGCTTCGCGCGGTGAGCGTTGGCACGAAATTGCACACGTAGGCGCCGGCTGCGCCGGTGTCGGCGACGAATTCACCCTGGCTTGCCGCGTCGCGTAGCGGGGCATCCAGCGGACCTTTATCAAGCCATGCGGAATTCGCGGCGTTTCGTTGTTTGAGACGTCCTGTCCCGGTGTCTCCCCAAACTTGGCATGGGAATGTCGGGCTTGGGGCCGAAGCCCCGCTGCTCTGAGAAGCAAGCGCCTGCAAAGCAGCATTCGCATCATTCCGGAATACCAGGCCAGAGGCATTGTCCAGCGTCATATCATGTTGCGACATAAGTCAGTATCCCTTAGAGATGTAGTCAATCGAGCGGCCTGACTGGGCGACCCCACTGGAATTGCGAATGAAGACCGTGAAGCCCGTTGCGGTCTTGGCTGACACGTCCGGCCAATCACCGGGAGCGAGGTTTTGTGCAGTGATGCTGACGGCCGGCGAGGCGTTGAACGGCGGTGAGTAGGTGACGGTAAGCCCGCCCACTGGAACCTCGATGTCGTTTCCGCTTTCGATCCGGTCTGGCATGTCGATCACCACCTCGAGTTTGGATACGTCGATCCAGTGAGTGGTCTGCTCGACCGAGCCGCGAAGCTGGAAGTCGAAAACCCGAGCACGGTAATCGCCGACAACAAACGGCTTCCATGCCGACCAAGCGGCCGGTAGCACGTCCGAGGTACGTACCCACAGCGACAGCGAAGCTCCATTTGGCGGATCGCCATCAATGCCGAGCAGCACATCGAAGTCCACGACCGTGTCGATGTAGGTGCCGTCGTCATACAGGGCAGCGGCGACATCGGCCGTCAGCGTGCAGTCGTAGACGTACCCAAGGTCAGCAGGAGCCGTGAAGCTGTAGGTCGAGGTGAACAGCGATCCGCCGAACTTGTCGATCTCGCCCAAGACAGCATCAATATCGGTGACATCATCGATAAAGCCGGCACCAGACATTTTCAGCAGCCCGCCCGATGGCGCCGCGTTGACCGCCACACCGGTGAAGTCTGGCGATTCAGTAATGGTCAGCACCACATTGGTCGGCAGCGGAACTTGAGCATCGGACCAGACCTCGGTCACCGGCCCGCCGACACCAGAGGAATCGACCGCACGCGCCAGGTACTTGCCAGGCAGCAAGGCGACCACGGACGACGTGGACCGCCCCGCCACTTCGGCCAGTGGTAAGGCCGCATCCCAGTTAGCCGACGTATTGCGTGTATGCCGGATGGAGATGCTGCCGCCGAGCTTCACATCAAGCTCCGGTGCGGCATCCCATGCCAGTGTGGCCACGCTACTGATCACATCCAGTCGCAGACCGGTGAGCGCCGACGGCGGCGCCAGCAGCGCCTGAGCGTTGTACTCCTGTATCGATCCAGGGCCCGCCAGACCAAGGACTGACTTCGGCGTGACCCGAACCGACCACAGCCCCGATGAAGCCGAGTCGAAATCAATCGTTGGCGTGTTGATCTCCGTCACGTATTCCCAGTTACCGCCCGGTTTCTTGACTTCGATCTGGTAACGCATGGCGCGCGGTGGCGGTGTCCAGCTGACCGTCAAGCGAGCGGCAGCCAGGCCGGTGCCGGTGTCGTACAGCGACTCAAGGAACGTGAGTTGCCCTACTGCATCCGGTTTGCCGAGATTGACGATGCTGGTCGGATTGTCGACGTCAGGCGCACCGAACTCGACCTGGTCGAACTTGTCCGGGTCGTAAGCGATACCGCTGATCGCGTAGGTGCCGTCATCACCTTCGCTGACGCTGACCACGCGAAACTTCTGCGTTTCCAGCTCAGGAGTGGAAAACACCCAAGGCGCAGTGGCCAAAGGGGCAGATGCAAGCGGCGGAGAGACGGTGATCGATGTTCCACCAACCCCAACGGTTGCCGGGACAACCGCATAAGACCCATCTGACATGACAACACCGACTGTCCCGGTGCCGGCCAGTCCGATAGGGGCATCCAGCAGCAGCGTTGAAGCGGTACTGCCAGCCAAGAGTCGGCCGCCATTGCGAGCTCCGGCGCGATTCGCATCTGCGATATCAATGATGTCGCCTGGAAGCGGCAGCGCCCCGTCGGCGCCGACGGCAAAGGAAACCGCCTCAGTTTCGGCATACAGCAGCCAGCGGCCAAGGCGGCGCGCCTGGCCACGGGATGTGCAGCCGATGGCCACGACGTCGCTCTGCTGGATTCGATTCCACTTGGCGATCAACTCAGGCCGCTCGACGATCTCGACCGACTGCTTGTATTGCTGGAGCGGATCGTTCCAGGTGACAGCTGCGACGTTGAAGCGCTGATCGGACGCGACCGACTGATAGTTGAAGTCGCCGCCGACCACGTTGGAGTTGTTGAACAGGTAGCGGCTGGAGTGCGGAGCGTCCTGCACAGCAGTCAGCGAGCCGCCGGCCCAGAAGCAAATCGCCCGGAACACCGACACCATGTCGTTGACCAGCTTCCACGCATCTTGCTGAGTGGTCAGGGCGATGTTGCAGGTAAACCGCGGCTCCATGCCGCCAAAGCCGTTCGGCACCAACACATCGCAGTACTGGGCGATGCTGTACAGCGAGTACTTGTCGATCAGTGTCGAATCGAGCAAACCACCAAGCCCGTAGCGGGTGTTGGTTAGCATGTCGTACCAGATCCAGGCCGGGTTATCTGTCCATGCCCGGACAAAGGTGCCATCCCAAGAACCGGTATACGCTCGCGTGCCGGTGTTGTAGTTGCTCGGCACTAGGACCTTGATACCGTGGATCTGGAAAGCCATGCGCGGAATGCTGGAAAACTGCTGTGCATCGATCGAGATGCCGATCATCGCGGTGTTCGGGTAACGCAGCTTCTCGTCCCACAGCAAGGTGTAGCTGTCGAAGAAGGTACGGTTCTGGATTGCGCCACTGATGGAGTCGGACGACAACCGGGTGGCACGGATGTAGCGCGGCAGGCCGCCGGATACCGGCAGGCGGACGTAATAGGAGAACTGCGTCCGGCTCATGGTCTTGCCAGTGATCCAGATGTCGTCACACAGCTGGAACCAGGCGCTGGCTCCGATCTTCCCTTCCAGCCGGAAAACAACAGTTGATCCGGTGGTGTCGCCGCTCGTAGTGTTCTGCTCGCTCAGCTGCGGAACGCTGATCGTGAACCGAGTGGCATCCACGTCGGTGTCGGTGATGGCGCGCTCAATGGCGACGCCGTATTTCAGTTCAACCCCTACCGACTGCTCAGCCTCAAGGCCGGTCATCGGCATGTAGGCTTGGCCTTGGGTGCCGAGGCGGATATCTACGCCGACACCGGAGAAGTTGTAGCTGCCGTCGGCGTTCTGAAGCGGCACGTCGTCGAAGAAGATCTGCTGCGCGCCAGTGATTCCGGAGATTTCGCCTTCAGAGATAGCGTGCAGCACTCTTACGTGCTGATTGGAGCGAAGGCTGTCTGGCGCTTCTACCGGGGAGCGAGACGAACCACCGCCGCCACCACCCTTCCCGCCACCCTTCCTGCCGACAATGACTTCGCTCATACAGGAATCGCCTCTGCCCAGGTGCCGATAGCGACCACGCTGGAACCGACCAGCATGTGGCCGTAAACAACAGGCACAGGGAGGCCTTGCTGCGTGGAGTTGAACGCACCGTTGAACAGGTAGCTGGGTTTGTTTTCGGTACTGGCTTGGTCCTGTTGATCCGGCGTCTTGGGTACCGGCGTGAGCATTTGAACGACGCCGCCGATGGCCATGCCTATGCCTACAGATACCAACGCCCCCCCTATTGGGCCGGAAATTGGCGTAATGAACGCCCCCACCACGATTAGGACAACGCCAATCACGGTCTGAAGTAGGCCGCCATTCTTGCTGCCGGCGATGACAGGAACAATGCGGATCTCGGTGGTGCCGCTCAACGAAAATTCGGTTTTACCAACATTCTCGCGGTTGCGAAAAATGGCGTAACGCAGACCACGGCGAGCTGAGTCGCGGATGAATTCCTCAAACCCATGAACGGTATGCTTAAGCGCGCTGAAGGCCTCGGCTGCAGTTCCCGTTTCCAGATGGCGGACATGCTTGCGGCCGAAAGCTTGAGCCAGGCTGCCAGACAGCAAAATGGTGGTCATAGGCAGTGCATAGGCAGTACTCATACTTTTCTCCAGGCAATAAAAAACCGCCCGGAGGCGGTTTGATGTGTCTGCCCGGTTCTTATAGGCAGTCGATTACTGGCTGTTTCCAGCCATCAGTTCCAAGCTTCGTTACTGGGAAATAGGCCTTGATATTCGACCCTTCTGGCGAACGCTCAACACTTGCGAGAGACACCACTCCGTAATAGGTGGCGGATGCGGCAATTTTATAGCCTTGCTCGGTTTCAACTGAGGTGGTTGCTGGATTCATTGAAAGCCACTTCGGACCGAGGCATCGAGCATAAACCTGAGGCGTTTTGCTCGATTTCACCACAAGGTCAGGGCCGTCACTTTCCCTGCCGGCGATTGTGCATCCTGCCAGTGTGATCAATGCCAGGGCCGTGAGTGTTTTGTGCATGTTGAGCCTCCATGGGTTTTGGCGACTCTACCAGTGAAGATGCGCAGAAAGACAGGGCCTACCTTCGGTAGCGCATGATGTGCGTCGTACACTCACGGTAGGCGCGGCCGTAGACCTCTTTACAACTCAGCCGCCCATAGAGGTGATGCAGCAGAACATCACCCTCCAGCCAGATCGCGCCATGGCACGGTGTGGGACTGCCGATCGCCATAACGATCAGATCCCCCTGCTCTGGCGTATCGACCGGGACGAAACCAGTCTTGGCGAAGTTGTCGACATACAGGTTATCGCCGTTGTGCCACCAATCATCCTTGCGGTGGAAATCCGGCAAGATGATGCCGAGCTCTTGGCGGTAGTAGTCACGGACCAGGGTGTAGCAGTCAATCACGCCGTGGACGAACACGCGCCCTTCCAGCGGCATCTCGCCGGCGGCCGGCATCTCATGCCAGGTTGCGGTGCCATCCTTCAGCCCGACAATCCACCAGGTCATCCGACTCGCCGCATGGCTCGCCAAATCGTGCAGGCTCGGTTCCGGCCCGCAATCTGGGTGCGAGTGCACAATAGCCACGATGCCACCCATATCTTCGGCGGCGGCGTAGTCTTCAGGGTGCAGGATAAAGTGATCTGGCTTTTCTGACTGGTTGCGGCACGGGATGTATCGAGGCTTGCCGCGCACGGCGACGACCAGGCCAACAGCCTCGCGGGGATACTCGGTTCGGGCATGCGCTTCGGCATCAGCCCGGCACTTGTTGAACAGTTCGCTCATGATCAAAGTCTCGGTACGCGGGCAATGCCCGGGAAGCCACCGAACGGCAACTCGCCATATTCGCCAAAGCGCTTCTTGCAACCGGCCATGGTCCGGCTGCATTGGTCCTTGGCTGGGTCGCTGGTGGGGTTGTTGGCATAGTCCGCCACTGGCCCGCCGGCATAGCCGCACTCGCCAGAGCGGTAGGCCCACAGGCAAGTGCCGGCCACCACCTGGCGCCGAGGCAACTTCACGCCCTGCAGGTCGAGCGGCGAGCCAAGCTCGAACTCGATGGCGGCAGGTGTTTCGTTGACTTTGCGTGTGATGAACCACGTTTCGGTTGGATACTCTTGAGCCGGATTAGCCCCTGGGTTTCCGCCGGTGAAGTTCACCGCATCCAAATACTTGACCAGCGTGCGGCGGCGCTTCAGCTTGATCCCTAGCAGGTCATCGTATTGCCTGCACAGCGCCGACACCGCGCCGCCGAAGTTGCCGAGCTGAAGCTTTGGGCGGGCCGGAGACCCTTGGCTTGGCGTTCCAAACTCCACCGCCTGAAGCGGCCACGGGGTGTAAGTATTGCCCTGCCACACCACCGAACCCCGTGTTTCGTTGACGCCCGAATGGAAGCGCAGCGTCTGGTCAGGAAGGATCAGCTCGAAGCCTTCCCAGATCGACATGCCCGTTGCCAGTGAAAGCTGACCTTGAAGGGTGGTCATTCGTAAACCTCCTCAAAGATCGCGGACAGGCCATCAACGCCGAGGGCGATGTTGGTTCGCACCCACTCACGGCAAACAAAAACCCCGATCAATTGACCGGGGTGCGTGTAGTTGAAGGCTTCGATGGCGCCTCGGGCCGCGAGAAATGCGTCGATCAGATCAATCTCGGCCTTGGCTCGTTTGAACATCAGCGAATACTTGCGCGGCTGTCGGTTGATACCGGTTCCTTGCCGCTGCTCGTAGTTGTCACCGAACTTGATGACCTTGACGGTTGGGGTGATGGTTTTGGAGGCGTCATATGTTGCTCGCCATGTGAATGTCGGCATGACGCCTCCTTAAGTGAGTTGCCCGCCGTTACGGCGGGCAAGAGCGATTTCTTGTTTGGCAACCGCCGCCATAGCCGCGGCAAGACGCGCAGGGTCGGGCATGGTGCCGCCGCCTTCACTTGCATCGATATGGAAGGTAAAGCTCATGGTGGTGGAGTTGCCGCCACCTCTGATGCCAAGGCGTCCTTGTGAGTCTCGTGCCAGCGGCACGATTGCCTCATCCCCTGCCTCGCCCATCACACCGGTTTTACCGTTGGCCATACCAAACGCCGTTGGCTTGCTGACGATACTGTTGGTGAAGGCAGCGCCGTCGGCAAACATCTGCACGCCGCTGGACCATGCGCCACCCTTGGCTTGCGGAAACATTACAGAACCATTGCTTGCATCGAACTGGCTACCGAAGTTACTTGCACCCTGAGAGGTCCCGCCTGCAGTAGCAGCGCCGGTTGCCCCTCCACTTCCACCTCCGCCGAAGTAGCTCAGCGCAGCACCAAACAGACTGCTCAAAATTGCCGAGCTCGCTTGCCTGGTCGCAATCCGCGCCATATCAGCGAGAATCGACTTCGCGAAATCCGCAAACGACAACTTCCCGGTCATCGCGAAGTTGACGATCGCGTCTTCCATCGAGCTGAAGGCGTTGGTGAATAGGGTTTCTGTCTGCCCAGCAACGTCTCTCGCCGACTCCAGATAGTTTTGCCATGCCGAAGAAGCACCGGCGCTCCAATCACCCTGGGCCGCCGTCATGTCGTCGTAGTTGGATTGAACTGTGTCGTGCAAATCCTTTTGTGTGGCTTTCAGTGCTGCCAGCTTCTGGGTGTACTCGTCGAGGCTCATGCCGCGCGAGCCATCGCCGTACTGGTTGGCCAGTTCGAGGCTTTGCTGATTGAAGCGATCGTCGATGCCGTTTTGCTGATCCGTCAGTCCGCGCTGTCGATCGCCTTGGCCAAGGCTGGACGCTGCACGCAACCCCTGTTGCCGAAGCGTCTCGACTTGTAGCTGCAAGGCACTGGTGTAACTGTTGACCGCGAGCTCCTGTTTATTCAGGCGCTCCTTCTCTTTCAGTCTCAACACTTCCAGCTCGGTTTCAGAGTCCTGCTGCGCCTTGACCATGGCGGAACGGGCATCCGAGATCTTTTGATCAATCTGGATAACCTGCGCCGCTGTTGTTCCTTTCTTGGTCTTGGCCGCTTCGAGCGCATCGATTTCAGACTGGTAACCCTGGGCAACTTCAGTGGCCTGCTGCTTCAACAGACTGACGCGCTGCTCGGTGTAGCTGGCCTGGGAGATAACGCCGGCGCGCTGTGATGCTTCGAGCTCTTTGTCCGCGTTTTTGTAATAGGCCAGAGTTTCGGCTAGTACGTTTTTCGCGTTGTTGAAGCCGGTCAGATCGACGCTTCCCGCAGCGGCAGCTGGGTCCTTGTTCTTGTCCTTTATGTTTTGGATGTTTTTGGTAACAACATCAGCCTGAACAGAGGGATCATTGGGAGTTGCCTTTCGGATCGCCTCTACGTCACGCAAATACTCCTTGATGAGCTTGTTACGCTTTTCTTCGTTTGTGAGGTTTGAGTCAGTGAGCGCTTTGACTCGGCGCTGTGCGTCTTGCGCCTTGTCCTGGGTCTGCTGATACAGTCCAGCGGCAGAAGCAATTGCTGCTTGGGTATCCCGTTGTTTGGTAAGGAATTCGAGCTCTTGCTGAGAGTTCTGCAGCTTCTTCTTGGCGTCGGTGTCATCAGGGTCGGCGGCCAAAGCGCTGCGTGCGAAAGCGACACTCTGGGTAAGCTCAACAATTCGCTTCGCCGATTCCTCCGCCCGACCGATATCCTTGAAAGCATCCAGGGTCTTCTGGGTTTCAGATGCAACCCCCTTCCAAGCCCTTTCCCAGAGACTGAGATTGCTGATGATTTGCCCAGATCTGGACTGAATCGTATCGGCATAGGTGTCTGTCAGTAGCTTGGTGGCGCCAATGGTGTCGCCCTGTTCTTTCAGGGCAACAATTTGCGAATATACCGACGCAGTAAGGAAGTGGTACTGGTCGTTAAGCGACTTAGCAGCCGCCACCGGATCCTCAGCAATCTTCACAAACTCGGCAACGGTTGCATCCACCGATTTACCGGTGGCTTTTTCCATCGACAGAGCTGCCTCGGCGATCTCGACGAAACTGCCGCTCGCAAGTTTTCCGCTACCGGCCAGGGTAGCCAGCACTTCAGCGGCGGCCCCCGTTGTGCCTACCGTTGCGCTGACCTGACGCGCCATTTCGGAAAGCTGTCCGGCGCTGGTGCCGGCAAAGTTCCCAGTGAGTGTCAGCCCCTTGTTGTACTCGCTCGTTTCCTTCGCGCCCTGATAATACGCGTAAGCCAGCCCGCCCACGGCGGCAGTGGCCAAGGCGATTGGCCCTAAGATGGAAAGCAAGCCAGCGGCAGATGCGCCGGCACCTGCACCCAGTTGTGCCACTGCGCGAACGCCGCTACCCCAGTCACCAGACGACAGCGCATTACCGAGCTGGACGACGTTTTCCTGCGCCTGACGAGTGCCGAGTTTCAGCTTATCGAAACCGGTGGCGGTTTTTTCGAGCTTGGCGTAATCCTTGTCGATCTTGCCCAGCGCCGAGTTGTACTGGTCCTGACTGATGCGTCCAGCATCGAGGTGCTTGCCCAGCTGTTCGACTTGAGTGTCCAGCTTGGAGATTGCAGCCTTGGCCGGATCAATAGCACCGAGCAGGCTGTTCAGTGCCTTCTGCTCATCCAGTGTCGACTTGGCCAGCGCGATCTGTTGCTTGTCGAGCTGGGCGGTAATTTTGGAGAATTCCGCCTCGCCGTAAGCTCCGGTCTGGGTGAGTTTCGCCAGGCTTTCGCGCTGCTTGGCAAGTTCCTGCGTGGAGGTCGCGCCTTTCGACAGCGACTTCTCCAGCGCCTCCATCTCTTTCATCAGGCCGACGGCAGACTGCTCTGCCCGCTCGCCGGACTTGGTCAGCTTGTCGAGATCGGTCGCAGCCTGAGCAGCATCGGCGGAGTCGACCTTGATGCCGAGTTCTGCAATGTTCATCGACTCACCTTGAATAAGTGCCCGTGATTACGGGCTGTTGTCGCGTGCGTCGGCCATTACCGCGATAGCTTCCGACTCCATGACACGGATGTCCTGGAACACGCGCGAGCGGTCCTTGGCAGGGATGCCGACGAGTTTCATCACTTCTGGCAGTACGCCGTAATCGAGACCGGTTGCGCCGCATGCACCCGTGCGCCACTGGGTCCACATCGAGTCCATGACGAGGAACGACTTCCAGTTGTCCGGCCAGACTTCGAATGTGTCGTCGACGTCCGACGGAGAAAGGCCAAACACTGAAAGAACGCCCTCCGTAGTCGCCGGCTCGTACAGTGCGCGTGCGGCGTCGGTCAGTTTCCCAGGCGAGCCTTCCCAAAGGCTTCGCTGTAGGTCTTCACAACCGAATCTGAAACACCGATACAGCTCTTCACCAGGGCAGTGATTGACTCGTCGTTGAGCTCATCATCGAAACCCCAAGCCACCACCAGGTCCTTGATTTGATCGGCTCCTTGCTCGACTTCTGCCGCGGTTACATCAGCAAGGGTTGGCTGTTTGCCTTTGAATCGCTCGCCGATGGCTTCCGCTTTTTCTTTCCAGGAATCAAACAGCTCAGCCAGCGCTGTACGGTCGCGGTACTTGAACGTAAACGGCACCATGGCTGGATTGCCGCCTACCTGGGGGATGGCTACGTCGACAGTGAATGTCGGTTTCGGCGCGATGGAAAACTTTGCCATGTGGATTCCTTACGACAGGTAGCGAGTAGGTGCGGCCTGCAAGGCCAGGGAGACGGTGCGAGTCAGAAGATTGTTGCGGGATACGGCAGGCTGAAGCGAGAACGAGGTGTAGGCGCCGTAGTACAGCTTGTCGGTACCCGGCAGGTTCAGGCGAGCGGCCTGCATAGACTTCGCGGCATCGGCGGCTGTAACTACGGACACATACGGAAGAGTCGGGTCATCGGCGACAGTCAGCACCATGCTGGCGGCGGATTTATCGGTAGGCAGTTGGCGGCCTTGCTGGTCTTCAAGGAAGACGATGTCAGCGTAGTTCTGCTCGCCGCCGGAGAAGGCCACATCGGTGATCTGCGGGATTTGCGCCCAGGTCAGTACCTTCGTCAGCGTGCCCGCGCCAGAACCAGCTGGGAAGATCTGGGTGCTGGTGGTGTCAATTGCTTCCAAGGTAATCGCGGTCGCGGTGGCGGTCTTAACGCGAACCACCTTGCCATTGAGTGGCGTCCAGCCAGAAGCGATCTGCACAATGTCACCAGTCACCAGCGTGGCGCCGACAACGGTGCAGATGGCTTCGGAGGCATTGGAGATGGCAGAGAATGGCAACGCGGCAGCGTAGGTAGCGGCATGCTCGAACGTCGCGCCATTCGGGAGTTTGTAGCCCATGGGGTTTTCCTCTTTGCAGAAATGACAGAACCCGCTCAATGGCGGGTTCTGGGTTTGCCCAATGGGCGGATTAGGTAGTGGTATCGGCGCGGTACTGGAACGAAACCGGCAAAGCGAATGCGGTGTCTTCTTGCTGCTCAGGCCCGGGCTCGACAGGCGTCATAACCTGGGCGCTGAAGCCGGGCTTGGTCAGCCGGTCGTAAAGTGGGAACAGCGCAGTCAGCTCGTCGACCAGCCCCTCGGCTGCTCCAGTGCCACCGCCAGAGGGTGTCACGATCGTGATCTGAAACAGCCCCGTGTATAACCGATGGGCTCCAGCAAGGTCATTGCTGTTTGTGCCCGCCGGCAGCAGGAACGCCCGAAGGTAGGTCTCGTTCGCGGTCGGCGCAAAGTCAACGTTTTGGTAAGAGATGCGCAGCGCAGGACTGCGTGTATCGGCCCATGTTTTCAGCCGCCCCTCAAGCAAGGACCTGATGATCTTGTGACTCATACCTGATTATTCCTGATGGCGTCATCAACGATCTGCTGGAAGCGGGCCACAGTGATGCGAACCATGCCGGCGGGGGCTTGCTTCGAATGCCCGTATTCCAACGGTATTGCATACGGCAGATTGTTAATGAGGTAGGCAGTCTGTCCCGCGGTGAAGTCGCTGACCGCGGAGACCAGTGCAGCGATAGTCTCCTGCCCGCCTGGGTCAACCTCGTCAAACGTGACGTTCTCGACGACATCAATTGAAAGGTGCCAGTTCGCCCGAAACCGCCCGCCTACGTAACCGTCAGGGGCGCGGACGTCCATGCCGTCGTTCAGCTTGCGCCCGGGCTTGAGTCGCCCCGCCGTTGTCAGGTTGGTCGGATCGTTACGCAGGCCGCTGTTGTGATCGTCCACAGCCTTGTTGTACTGGCTGGCCACCGCGTTCTGCGCCCAGATCTCGGGATTGCCCACTGGAGACATGCGGATGACGCTGCTGCCCACCTCGATGATGATCTCGCGCAGGCTCGCGTCGATGGCTTCGGTAGCTTGAGCAGCGAATTCGGCGAGGCTCAACGCGAAGCTGCCGGACTGGCCAGAGCCGACGCGGCTCATGACCGCACCTGGAGCTCGTACAGGATCGGCGTACCCGCGGGATTGATCTCTTTCAGCGGAGGGACGATTGACCAGGTGCGACCTTGAACGATGACCTTGTTCAGTAGCCCTGGCACCCACGCCAATCCCTGCGCAGCGATTTTCAGCTTCTTGTCGCCCTGCTTGATGAGGCTGTTGTTCTGGAATTCTTGACCGGTGAAGTCGATCAGCATGCCCTGGGCGGTTTGATCGATTACGGTATCGGGTGGCGCGGTCCCGGCTTCGGGGTCGTACTCGCCGACGGTTGTCGCTCGGATAATCACGGGCTGGCCGAACTCTGTGATCATCTCCAGAGCCATCAAGGCCATTTCGTCGTAGAAGGCCATGCTGGCTCCAGATGTGAAAAACCCAGCACAAGGCTGGGCTTTCGAAATAGGTGCAGAGGGCCGGCACTGATCTCCGGCTTGGGGTCGACGTAGCGCGCTCGCCCCGCTTATAGCTACGGTAGCTGCGCATCAGCCTGCGCATCCATCTGCATAAACATTATGCCCGAACTGCGAACAGCCCGCGTTTCTGAAGGTAGTCAGCAAACTGCGTCGCACTGGGCCGATCCGGTGCCGCCGGCAATAGGCGGCCGCTAGTGTTCGGGATCGTCGCGTACTCGCGGGTTACCGCACCTTCGACACGCTCCAGCGTCACCGCGCCTTTGCGCTTCTCTGGTGGGTCAATGTCGTCAGCATGAATCTCGGCAGCCAGAGCCATCTGGCCATACTGGATGCGGGCCGGCAGGTAGTTGTCGGGCTTGATCTGCTGATCCAACTCGACGCCACGGCGCGGCCAGGCTAGAGCCTGATCGCTGTCCGTCTTGCGCCCCTTCCAGGTCATGCCATCCATCGCCAAGGCGGACCGGCGCAGCAACGCTTCTTGCGCTGGCTCGTCCGCAGGGATGGTCACACCGAACTTCACGGCGTACATGACCAGATCTGCGGCACTTGCGTAGCTTTCGGCGTCTTGCTTGCCGGTGCCGTCCTCGATGATGAGCATGTGTCAGTCCTATTCTTTGAGCAGTTTCAGCAGGGTTGGCAGATCGGCCTTGTCGTCAAAGGTTACGCTTTTTTCAGTCAGCGAGGCCTTCACTTGGTCGAGGCTGAGCTTGTCGCGCGGATCTGCCGATGGAGACTTCGAAGCCGGACGGTACTCAGGCTTCAGCTTAGCCTTCGGCGGCTTCTCCACTTCGCCACCGCGATCTTCCGTCACGTTTGCGTCGATGATGATCAGGCCTTCCTTCTTGGCGATCGCCTTCACGTCATCTTCGTAGCGGTGGAACGGACCCGGCAGATACCAGATGTTGTTGTCGGTCATCACTGTCACTCCGCTGCGCCAGGACATTATGCCCCGGCGCAGTCATCGATTGGTTACTTGGAAGCGTCGCCGATCAGGGCCACACCGGCGGTGTCCTTAATGCTGGCTGCGGTTTTGTCCCAGTTGGTGCCGGTCGCAAGCGCGGCGCTGGATGGAGACTTGCCGCCGTTCGCGACATCCCAGGTGTAGCCCTTGATGCCGAGGCCAAAGGTGTAGTCCACCTGGATGGTCGTGGTGATGCGCTCGTTACCGTTGTTGGTCTGCACGTTCGAGATGATGTCTCGGTTGTCGTGCACAAGCGCGGCACCAGCCGCCAGACCAAGGATGATCTCCTTGTTCGGCGTGCCGGTTTGAGCGAGAGCCGGCGCATCGGTGACGATCGAGGTCTTGCCGAGGATATCGACGACGCGAACGTTGCCGGCCTGGAACAGGTTGTTCGGGTTAGCGAGACCCTGGCCGACCAGTTTGTGCCAGGTGGTGCCCTGCATGACTTGAGCAACCAGGTTCTGGCTGGCATCGCCGAACTTCGCATGCGCGCTGTTCAGGCCGGCTTGGGAGATACCAAGAGTGGCCGACACGTCGTTTACCGCTGCTGCTTGCGCAGTGATGGCTGCTACCAGTGCAGCGATGGCAGTGTTCAACTGATCCTTCAGCAGCACTTCAGCGAACGCGCGGCTCGCAACTTCAACGCCTTGCGCAGTCGGACGCTGCAGCCAGGTCATTTGCGACGGCTCGTAGCGAATCGGACCGAAGCCACCCGCCACTTTCACGGTGGTGTCTTGCAGTTCGGTCAAGTCGACCGGAGTCACCGCGGCGTTGGCGCCGTAGCGGTTCACGCGACGCTGAGCTGCACCGAGGTTCTGGAAGAACGACTCTTGCAGGAAGTCACCGGTGAAGCCGTTCGGAGACAGCACAATCGCGCCGTTGCTGGCTGCGTTGAACGCTTCCAGCATTTGATCCAGCGTCTCGAGAGTCGCCGGCATGATGTAATCGTTGAAAACCTGCATTTGAGACAGGGACATGGGTCAAATCCTTAATTAAGAGGGAGATCAGAGAACCGGGACGCGATTGCCGCCGTCCGTTCTGCTTTGGTACCGCCAATGTTTCCTTTCGCGGCCCCGCCGCCACCTCCAGCACCGCCGGCCCCGCCGCCAGATGCCTTGCTTCCCGCAATCAGCGGCGCGAACGCCACGTCATTTGCGAATTCTGCTTTCAGCTCATCCAGCGTTGCCGCTGAGAGCTTGCCCTGCTGGTCGAGCACGACCACAACAGGCTTCCCGTCGCGCTGCTCGACGCTCAAACGGCGTTCGATGTGCGGCAACAGGGCTTTGGCGCTACCCGGGATTGCCAGGGCAGACGCAATATCAGTAGCGGTACGGCCGACAGTCAGATCCCGGATCTGCCCGCCCATCGTTCCGCGCTCTTGTTCCAGGAGGGCGTTCTTTTCTGATTCAAGACGGCTGTACTTTTCGGACCAGGACTTTTCGAGCTCTTCGACATTGCCGGTCTTGCGGGCATTCTCTTCGCGCTCCAGGCGCGCCTGATCTTCGGCGTCCTTGCGGGCCTTGTCGGCGGCCTTCTTCTCGTCCAGCAGTTCCTGAACCTTCGACTTCAGGCCAGAGACGTCCTCTGGCTGCGGCAAACCTTCAATGCCGAGAGTGAACTTGCCGTCCTTCTCGACATAAAGCGCTTTCGCGGAGTCATCGAGACCATCCAGAGTGTCCAGCTGATATTTCAAACCCATTTGTGTGTCTCCCAGAGACGATTTGCAGGCCCTGCCCGCAGACATAAAAAAGCCCCGGTAAATACCGAGGCTGTGCTTGAAGTAAATTTTCGTGCAGGGCTGACCCTGTCAGTCTTTTGATCCATTGAACGCGATCCGATCGTCACCCAGGAGATCTAGCCCCACGCAGCCGAAACCGTGAGCCTCAGCTGCTTCCCTTACCCTCTGGATCAATTTTTCAGGATCCTGCGCAGCATCACCGACTACGGGGACGCTCCCGATTAGCCAGCGAGGATCCCGCGCAAGGCGCAGTGTGTTCAGTACCAAATCAATGGTGTGGCCGAAGTTCTGCTCTGACTGTGAATACATGGTTGCCGCCTCTCGTTTTGTGTTTACAAAAGGCTAACACCATAAAAAACACCTTTACGGCAGGGGTTTGCATGCTTTTCACAATCTCGCCCGCTCGAACGCCAGAGGCTCAAGGGCTTTCATCTGCACAAGGGTCAGTGGTTTGAAATTGCGATCAAGCTGCAGCTCTGAGAATCGCTCGATGCTCAGTCCGCCTTCGCGGAACAGCTTGGCGCGGACCGGGCCAATGGCCTTGTCCTGAAATGCCGCCGGTTGCTGCTGGAGCCAGTCGTAATAGCTGAGGTCTGCCCTCACCTGCTGGGCGCCTCCGTCGCCGATGGATGCGCGCGTGGCCTCCTTGGCGAACAGAGCGTTGAAGCGGGTCACGGCAACAATGGTCGATCGGCAGTTGATGTGGATCGGCGGCCGAGGCCCCTCAGTCAGCTTGAAGCGCTGCTTGTCGAGCGTCCGGCACTGGCTGGTGGTCTTCGTGTCCAGCGTGCTGACCCACTCCACGGCCTGCACGACATCGGAGTTCTCTTTCAGCGTCTCCATGCGCGCTTGAGTGGCAACGTGTTGCACCGCCGTCCGCACCACAGCGCCGGCGTTCCGGTTGGTCGTGGCCAGGATACCGTCGTTGTACTGGAGCGCTTTGGTCCCGCGGATGCTCTTGATGATCTGGAAGTTGGTTTGGCCTTCGAAGAAGCCCTGCCGGATCGCGCCAGTGAGGCGTTGTCGCTCGGTGGAGGTGAAGCCATAAATGAACGACTTGAGCAGCTTGCCGCCGTCCGCGCCGCGCACACTGAGCGGGTTCGTGAGGATGGCCGCCCGGATTGCAGCAGCGCCAGGCACTGCCGCATCAAACGAGACGCCCACCGGTGCCGCCCGGGTCAGACTGGTCGCTTCAAACTCAGCCTCGTAGTTGGCGATGTCGATCAGGTCGAGGTTCAGCTTCTCGCTGTACCGGTCGAAGATGCCCAGCAGCAGGCTATCCACCTCGCTCAGCAGCCGTTCCAGCCGCGCGACGGTGTAATCCGTCAGATCCGCACGCGTCAGCCGCTCACGGATCGAGCGATCAATCTCCTTGAGGAATGGCCCGAACTTCGCGACCTCCCCCGACTTCAGTTGCTCAAGGAAGACGGCGTGCCGAATCGTGGCATCAAGGATCGCTTGGTTTGCCGCCATTCGGGATTACCTCGTCGTCATCCAGATCGATCACCGGATTCTCTGTTTCCAGTTCGTCGCGAATTTGGTCGTCGGTCTTCTCGGGATTGATCACGCCGCGATCGCGCAGGTACTGCCAGAAGTCGCCCGCCGGCAGCTTGCCGCCCTGAACCGCGTTGAACAGTGCAGTGAGGATCGTTGCGTCCAGGCTGATCTGGCTGAAGTCCTGATTGAGCTTGTAGAGGGTTTTGCCGGGAGCGTTCACGAACTCAGCCATCCAGACCAGGCACTGGCTGTAAGCCTCGCTGACGTTGCTGACCACCAGCGACAGAACGCTGTGTTCGGCAGCACTATCGTTGTCGGCCTGGGTCGCGGTCTTCACCGCACTGCCCCGCTCGATCAGTCGGGCACCGAGCGACACCATGTCTTCCTTCTTGGCGTCCATGGCCTCTTTGACGAGCGTGTTCGGCTCAGGCTGAGCAAAGCCGCACGACCCATTGGCCGGGAGCGTCAATGGCGCACGGGAGCCGACATAGATGCCGTTCGCTTCCAGGTGATCGCGCCATGCCTCATCAAGCCCGGAAATCCAGAACTGAGGCTGACCAGAAAACCACACCGAATCTTCATAGTCAGCGCTGTTGCAGTAATGGCCAATGTTGAGCACGGCCATGTCGTACAGCGGCGAGTCGTCGATGCTGGTGTCGTTGTTCTCACTGCCGAGAAACTGGAACGGGATAATCTTCCACGGAAGGCCGAGGCCGTTCAGCGGTGTGAAAGGAGCAACAATCATGGATGTTTCGCTGCTGCCTTCCTCCCAGACTTCCTGCGTGTAGATGCCAGCCTCGTCGAGACGAAGCACCCGATATCGCACAACCTTTTCGCCACCGAAGCCGTCGTCAGTGTCAACGTCGACTTCCTCGCGTAGGACGACAAGGCTCAGTAGGTGTTGACCACCGACCTTGCGGGTCTTCCAGTTCCTGATTGACTCGGCCGGGTAGCTGGCAACGCTCGCCCGTGCTCGGCCAGCCTGTTCGTCTGCTTTGCTCACGGAGCCCGCTTTGACAGCAACGTAATCCACCAGCAACCCGTGACGGCCGACTTCGAGCAGATGCCCGATGACCGATTGCGACTGCTGATAGACGCTCACGCCCTGCCCGTCGATGTCCTTCGACACATAGTCGAGTGCGCCAGGGACAGTTAGCGTTGGCCAGGTGCGAAACACCGCACCCACCAGGCTGTTTTTGGTTCGCCCGGTCGCGTTGTAGAACACGGCTCGCTGCTTGTAGCTCTTGTATCGGGCGATGTTCTCGGGACTTGTGTCGTGCTCGTTTGGCTTCGGCAGATACACATCGCCTCGAGCCTTCACGGTTTCGGAGCCCTTGCACACGTCGCGCACCAGCCGCCAACGGGACTGTGCCGCGTCGTATTCCGGGCGGGTGTACGTTACGTCTGCCATTAGCGAGCGAATCCCATTTTGATTGATTTGACCGGCTTCCTTGCGCTCTTGGCGACAGCGAAGTACCGGAATCCGTCGGAGCCGTGAGACGTCCAGTCGTGAAGCGGTTTGTCCTTCCAACAGCCGCGCTTGTCGTCCCACTCCTTGCGATAGTTCTCGAGACAGGCAATGCCCTTCTCGCACTTGGATTCGTCAAAAACGCACTTGGGCAGGATCTCGCGAGCCTGTTCAATGCCGTCGTTGATGCCAAGCTTTGGAACCACCTGGAAGGTCATGCAGTACTTTTGCCCGTCGATCTCGTAACCCTCACGGGCCAGCTCGCGGCGAGTCTTGGCATCGCTGCCGAACTCCCGGTTGTCGATGTCATGCGGCCCCCAATGCTCGGAATAGGTGTAACCCTTGTCCTTGAGCACCTTCATGTAATGCCGCAGGCCTTCGCCGCTGTTCTCGTAGTAGTCGATGACGTGGAACTCTTCGCCGACCTGGCGCACGAACCAGATGGCCGTGGAGTCGCCGACGCCGATGTCCCAGAAGGTCATCACCGGCAGATGTCTGTTGTTCGGTATCGCGCCAATCCGCTGCTGCGCGTAAAGCTTGGTCAGTTGCTGCGCGTAATAGGCGCCCTCGACTGACTGCTGGAAGGCTTCGACAGGAATGGACGGGTATTCCCGCTTCATGTCGTCGCCGAGCGTCTTCTCCTTGGCCGCGTACCAGGCGCGCTGACCGTCATTCGTGACGATGCCGTGCTTCGCGTGCAGTTCGTTGAAGTAATCGGTCAGGCGCTGCGGGATTACCACATCGGTCGCGTCAAGGCTGTAGGCCTTGTTGTTCCACCAGCTGAAGAAAAAGAACTTCCAGTCGAGCAGGCCCAGCGGCACACCGGAAAGCTGCTGCCTCTCCGCTGATTGGCTGTAATCGAAGAAATACCCGGCCCGCCCCTCTGCCGTTGACTCGATGGTGACGAAGCACTCAGCAGCTACGGCCTCAAAGGCGCCGGTGACGATCTCTCTCGCCTTGTGCGGAAACTTGGCACAGATCTTCCCGAACTCAGAAACGTGCAGGTAGCGCAGCGTGCCACCCCGGAACGAGGTGGAAACGTATAGCGAACCGCCCTTACTGAACACCAACTCGCCGGCAGCATCATTTCGAGCTGGGTTCGCAGCTCGGAGCTCTTTCGGCAGGTTGTCGTAGGCGTACTTGACCTTCTCCCGGAAAAGGCGCTTCGCGTCGTTCAGTGTGTGAGCGATCAAAGCGCACTTCGCAGCCTCGAACAGCGCCGCATCCAACTGTACGATGCACACCAGCGTCGTGAAGCCCAGCTGACGAGCCTTTAGGATGATGTTTCGGGTATGCATCCCCTGGAAGTAATCGATCTGCTCCTGCGTCATGCGGAAGCGAACCTTCTTCCCCTGTTTGTCGGTGATGAAGTAGAGATTATTCAGTCGCCAGAATCGATCCCGAAGCAGCTTCATGTGCTCGGGTTTCATGTCAGGCGTCCTGTGTTAATTCATCCATCATCTTCGAGATCTCGTCGGCGTCGTCCGTCTTCTCTTTCTCGTCCAGGCTGAATGCCTGACGCTCCAGAACTTGCAGGTTCTTCATTGCGGAGGACAGCTGGAACAATGTTTTGGAATTACTCGGCAGCGCCACAGCCGCGAGCATTGAGGCGCGGCGCATGCCGTTGTTGTCCTCATCCGTCTCGTCGATGATCGCGTCTTCGATCTCTTCGCGGCGCTGGATGGTGTTGAGCAGGTCATCCATCAACAAGTTGGCAAGGTTCGTGGCCTTGCGAATATCGCGGCGATGACTGCGAACCACCCGAGCGCCTTCTTCTGCGGCCTCTTCGATGATCTCGGCGTCAAGTTCGCAGTTCGCGCCTTGGTCGTTGCGAACCTCTCCGCGAACCAGCTTGCTGCGAACCTCTTTGCGCACCTGTTCGGAAAGGTCTCTCGCCCATCCTTGGACCTTGGCTTTCTTCCGAATTGCCGTATCGCTCACGCCTTGGCGCTCAGCGATAGTTCTGATGGAAAGCGACCCGGCCCGGTAGGCTCGTTCGATCGCCTCCCAGTCGGGTTGCTTGGTTGTCATGGAATCACTCTGATACTTGAAATGGTGGCTGGTTGCCGGTATTGGTGGGGTTCAATCAACCGCAGGGAGAGCAACATGTCAGAAGTAGGCAAGCTTGTATTGGCATCAGGAAAGAAGACCACGGGTGAAGATGTTTATCGGTTGCACGCTGTTGCGGCTGCACTCGAAGTTATCGCAGCAAGAGCCTCCAGCAGCACTCCGATTGACCTCGGTGCCGAGTTTTCAAATCTGTCCAGATACGCAGACCAGATCCAAGACGCACTTGTAGTCACAGCGAAGTGATTCACCTGTGCCGCACTCAACTGCGGCACACCTACCCCTCTCCGTCGTCGAGCAGCACATCGATCAGCTTCTGCTCACCGAGGCGCATCGCGCCCAAGCACTGCAGGTCGTCGCACTTAGGCCCCAACCCGAACACGGTGACCTCGCCTTTTGGACCGATCAGGGTCAGGACACCAACAGAACAAGCCGGATGATCGCCCGCATCGAGATCGCCAGCAATCTTGCGCAGGGTCTTGGCGGCGTCTCGCCAGTCTTCGCGCTTGAACTCCAGCAACTTCGCGGCCATTCATTTCTCCTTGGAGGGATCGGCCTCGCTTAATAAGCCGACGCACTTTTGGGAGCGGTACGCTTCATCAGTCCACCAACTCATCGAGGATCGATGGTCTATGGTTAGGCGACTGATCAACTCATAGAGGAAATTCGATGATCGAGCGCATCACTGAGGGGTTGGTAGTGCAGGCTGCCAGGGAATGGGCAGCACGAAAGAATAAAAGCGATGCGACTGCTGTAGCAAATGCGCAGGAGACGATGGTTACGCTCAAGGTCAAGCTGAGCAAAGAGGAATACGACCAAGCATTGGTGAAGCTTTATCGCGAGTACGAGGATTCGTAACGCATGTGTGTTCAGCTCACCATGATGCTGGTCTGTCCGTGTACATGCCCGTGCAAGAGAGACACGACCAACCCTTGAGGCAGACCGGAGGCCTTGGCAGCGTCAATCGCTTTGGTGATGGCGCTATCCAAATCGGTGACGGCCTTGTTGATGTCCGGACTCATGGGTAGAGCGTGGCGCAGCCGAGAGACGTTGGTCATACCCTTCTCCAGTGTCGCGACACTATTTGCTAATTCGCGAAACGTGTCGCGGATTACTCAGGCTTGCGGCTCGGCAACTTGAAGTCAGTCACCCGGTCAGCGATGTTGCGAATCTTCTCCACACCCAGGAAGCCAACCCAGCCACCGGCAAAGGTGGCCATGCTCTGGGGTAGGCCGAAGAAATCCAACCCGCTGATGATGGTCAGGGTCAGGCCGCCACAGATCGCCCCCTCCACCAGCATCTGACGCCGAGTGCCACCACCGTATGTGATTCGAAGTACAGCCATGGCGCAGGACAGTCCAGCGGCGAAGAGGATCGGCGAATGCTGGCTCAACCACGCAAGCGCTATCGCCCAGGTGTCTGGTTTGTCTGGCATGTTTGGCATCCGGATGTCCCTCCCTTTCGGGGAGCGAAGTTGATCCGGCTCCAGCAGCACTCCCAGCTCGGAGCAATGGGTGTGGTGGAGCCGAAAACGAAAAGGCCCCGATCAATGTCAAGGCCCTGAATAGATTTGCGTGTCTTCCCACGGTGCCAGCCAAAGATCCTCGCAGCGTCGATGCCCTATTGCAGGGCCATGCATGCCTAGGCCTTTCCTAACGAGCCACCATTCTGAGATCATAATGGGAACACCAGAGAAGACCATTTGCATTTAAGGGTATGGAATGAAGCAGAGTGTTTTTGTACTAGGGATTTTGGCATTTGCCATCTCCGGTTGCTCCAGCAAGGAAGACGACTTCGCAGAGATAGTTAAATGCAATTTATCCGCAGAAAAACTTAATCAATCGCAAGCGATGTATGAAATCAACATCTCAGCTCACAAATTCTCTGAAGACTCCGGCTATGTGCCAAAGCCTGAAGATGCTGTGCGGATGGGGCTTAAGATTCGGGAAGATCTCGACCTTGATAAGCTCAACGCTACTAAGACTGAAGAGCTTATGCTGAAGATCTACAACTCCTCAGCCTGCAAGAAAATGCATAAGCAGCTAGAACTAGAAAGTTGATCTCCAGGTCATGAAATCAAAAACCCGGCTCAATGGCCGGGTTCTCACATACAAATGACTTACCAAGTACCAGTCCCGCAAGGGTTCTCTTTCGACGCATAAGGCTTGGTCAATTTGCTGAGTCCTTTGGTTGGAATCGAACTGGTCAAGCCCTCAGCCTTCAACTCAATTGTTTTTGCCTTCCGCATTGCAGCCCAAAACGCAGGAAAGTTTCCGGAACAGGCGTTGCACTCAACGTAAAACGGATTGCTGTACTCGACACCGTCAACGATAACGTCGAAACCGCCTTTATCGTTGTGCGAGTAGAACTCCTTGCCCGAAATAGTTGCCGAGCCGCTTACCGGGCTCATCTCGTCATTTTCGTCACAGGCGAAGTTGAGGTAACTCTTTGCCTCATCGCCAGCAAAAAACTCAGTCTTCCCTTGGCCCCAGCCAGTTTGCCATTCATTGGTTGCGGCTGTTGCTGAAGCACAAACCAAAGAAAGCAAAATCGCAAATGCAGCTCTGTTCATACCCATATCCCTATTACGCTCGGCTGGCCAAATGATGCCAAAGCGATATTACACGGATATTCGGGGAAAATTTAATTCCGCAAACGAAAAACCCGGCTCAGTGGCCGGGCTTCTATGTGTCAATCCCAAACGCGCAAGATCGACAGGATGGATAAATATTCTCTCATTCTCTCACTCAATGCAATGGCTATTTGCTACGCCGCGCAACTTTCGATTAAGCCCTCCGCATCCATGATTTCTTCTGCCGCAGCCAGCGCGTCATTGACCTGATCGTCAAGGCTCTTGCGGATCGCCGAACGCCACCGGTAACGGGTGGATTCTGGCTTGCCATCGTTGTCCCAGTTCGTGATGTCGTACCAGGCCGCAGGCAGAACCGCTGCTGATCGCTTGCCGTCAGTGCCTGCCACCTGGGGAATGGCCCAAGTCAGAATCGCGCATTCGCGAAACCGCTTTGGCGCTGGCGACTTGACCGAGTTCAGCAGCTCAAGGATCGCACCGTGTTTGCGCTCCTCGTGAGTGGAATACTTCGCCACCAGCGCGCGCCAGTGCGCCGACGAAAGCGACTTATGCAAGCGCCCGAACACCCAGCAGTCGGTGAGAAACGCTGCCTCCTTGCCGACGATTTCGCCCTTCTGCTTGGCGCATTGAACCTTGGGTTCAAAGTCGCAGCCGCCGGCGGAGTTGATGGTCTCGGCGGCGAGCGCCCGAACAACTGCGGATACCACGTTGCGATAGGTCATGCTGCTCTCCCCTTCAGCTCTCTTGTCTTTGCACGGTATTCGGCGGTCATCGCCCTCAGCTCTTCGATGGTGTACTTCTTGGGCTCATGCGGACCTTCCAGCCACTCCACCGCCTCAGCACCGATCCGCCTCACCAGCTCGATGCGGTAGTTCACGATGTTCCCGGACAGCCGGGTGTTGCACGGCGAACACTGGCGGTGACAGTTCAGTGGCTCGAAGCGTAAAGCCGGATTACTCCCGACTGTTCGGTAGTGGCCTGCGTCGTACTTGCCTTGGTGATGGCGACCACAGCTGATGCACGGCAAATTGGCATCCCGCTCGCGCACCCAAGCGTTGAAAGCCTGCTGTGTGTCTTTGAGGTGGTCCGCTCTGCTCTTCAGTTTCTCCTTACGGACCTTGATCTCTTTGCGCTCGATCTGGGCCAGCGACTTGCGCGCCTTCTCCTGATTCACGTCCTTGATGACCAGTCCGCACTTAGGGCTGCACACGGCCTGACCCAGGCGCTGCGGAGGAAAGCTGACGCCGCATGCAGGGTTCTTGCACTTCTTCGGCTTAGGTTGTTTGGCGATCATGCAGCCTCCTTGCTGAGCAAATCTGTGAACACCACGCCCTGGCCGGTGAAGAAAGTGGCGATTCGGTCGGTGTAGGCCACGCCCTGGGCTCGATTGAACAGGCTGGTCACCGGGAAGCCATCAGGGCCGAACAGCTTGCATTCACCCATCATGGCCAGCTTCTCCTCGTAGGGCAGATGACGCATGACCCGATACCACGCTGCTTGGAACCCTGAGTCCTCGTTCAGCAGGATCTGCACGCCGAAATGCAGCTTGCAGTAACGACGGGCGTCGGCCGCGTCTCCGATCTGCGTCATCTCAGAGATGCGCTTGTACATTGCGAACCACAAAGCGTTCTGGTCGAGGGTGCGGTCCTTGCCCGGGCGCAGCGATACCACCACGAACTTCTTGTCGCGGTACATGGTGGTCAAACTGGTGATCGCTTCGGTTAGCTTGGCCTGACAGTTGACGGAGATTTTATCGGTCATAGCCGACCTCATCGCTCAGAGCGGCAAACTCAGGCGCAGCGCACACCATCGCCCTCCATTGGGCAGATGGAATTTTCGGCACGCATACTTCGGCAAAACGAACCATCTCCGCCGTCGGTTCCTTCGGCACCAGCGCCCAGTCGGCGGGAATGGGCTTCGCGGCTTTGCGCAGCGCCTCGTTCTCGGTGATCAATTCCAGCAGCACTTCCTCAACGGTCTTCTTGCCCAGGAACTCGCCGAGTACTTCCGAGTTTCTCTGCCATGACTCACAATTCAGGCTCCAGGCGGCGACTTCAGACCAGAGCAGCTTTTTCAGTTCGCTGTAATCGCTCATGACGTCAGCGCCATTGTGATGAAGACGCAGAACACGCCAATGCCGAATCCGGCGAAGGTGCAGACCAGTGTCATTGCTGATTTAGGGATCATCTAAAAACCCTCCTTGCCGCGCTGAGATTCCCACTCGAACGGAATGACGATCACCCCGCCCTCCCGCAGACGATCTACGCAACGCTCGCCCATGGCCGAAGACAGTGATTTGCCATCGAGGTTTGAAATAATCACCGTGGGTCGCATTTGCTCGTAACGGCCGTTGATGATCGTGAACAGGGTGGTCAGTTCGAAGTCGCTCGGGATCTCTTTGCTCACGCCAATTTCATCCAAGACGAGCAGCGACGGAGCGATCAAACCGGCAAGGATCATCCCCTCGGTGCGTTCCGTACCGCCGCCGTACGTGGACCTGATGTCGTGCAGGATTGAGCCAATCGTGCGGTACACGGCCGTGGCGGCGGTCTTGCGCATGAGCTCATTGGCAATGGCAACGCCCAAGTGGGTCTTGCCGGTTCCGGGCTTGCCCAGCATCAACAGGCAGCGGCCTGATTCAGATATCTCCGGAAACTTGTCCACGTACTTGCGGCAGATCCGCAGCGCTTCTTTCTGCTCGGGCGACTCGGCGTTGTAGCCGTTGAGCGTCTTGCTGGCGAAGCGTTTCGGGATCAGGGCCGAACCGAGCTTGACGGACAGTTCGTAGCGCTCATGAACCTTGGCCCGCTCAGCCTCTTCTTCCTTGGCTATGCGCATGCACTCGGGGCACCCGGTCTTGAACACCTTGCCGAAAATCACGTTCACGGTTTGCGGGAACTGGCCGTGGTCTTCGCAGATTCCAGTCGTCGCTTGCGGAGCTGGCACGCCACTCGGCATGGCGATTACTTTTTCAGATCGCATAGCTGCCGTCCTCTCGCATGGTCAGGCCGGCGGTGTAATCGCGGTCAGCGAAGCCGGTGTGACGGGATTGGGGTTCACGTTTCGGGAACTGGCGGACATTGCTCGCTCGGTGCTTGTCGTCCTTCACCCACTTGACCAGCAGGGATACCCATTTGGATTGGATCTGCAGGATGCCAGTCGTTTCATGGTGAGCAGTGAACGGGGCGATAGCCTCCCTGGTGAACAGGTCGGTCGAGACGCCGAAGTGGACGCAGTAGGTCTTCAGGAGGTTTTCGTCAGGCATCCACTCCAGGGCCATCTCGACAGGAGCCTTTGGGTCGACAGGTTCCGGGGCTGCATCGAGATCAAGTTCAGGCTGAGGCTCTTCGCCCGCAGTGTGAGAGTGGTGTTGATCTTCTCCATTCCCTTCTACATCTACATCCATTACGGGGTCGACTGGTGGTCGACCGGTCGACGACTCTTCGACGACTGATCCGCTACCATTCGACGACTGCTCGACGACTGGCTCAGGAACTGGAGGATATTTGAAGTTCTTCTTCTCGATCTTCTGGTGTTTCCAGCCACTCACGTGCAGGTACTGTTTGCCGTCAACGGTGTAGCTGCGCGTCAGGCCTGAACCTTCCAGTTCGCCCAGCAGTTCGCTTACCGCTTCGGTAGTGATGTCGTCACCAGGGAAGACAAGAGCCTTGATGGTTCGCGGAGACAGCGGGTGATTGCCGCCGTCGTCACAGAAATTCCACAGGCCGATGAACAACAGGCGAGCAAGGGGGCGACTTTCCATCACCTGCTCGCTGGACCAAAACTCGGGTTTGATGGTGCGGATGCGAGCCATTACGCGGCCCTCTTGAGTGCTTTGTCATGGGTGAACAAACCGTTCCAGTTCTTCTTCATGGGCAGCGCGCCGGCCAGGTACAGGTCGTACAGGCGTACGGCACCCTTCTTCAGCAGGACTGGCGTGAAGGAAACAAACGGCTCTTTGCCGTGAGGGGTGACTTCGTGCTGGTGCTCAGTCATGTACTTATCGCGGGCGTAGGACGCCACGCGGAAACGTAGGCCGGATTTGCTCTCGTTGAACAGCCAGTTGCGGCCCTCAAGAAACTTGCCCACCTGCATGACGTTGACCCCGTTGAGCCCCTTGCAGAACTGCGTATGGGTCATCCCTTCCTTGAACAGGTTCTCCATGGAGTGGATTTTTGAGGCCTGGGCTTCGACTTGGATTACCAGCTGCAGGCGCTGCTGCTCGGCCTCAAATGCAAGCTGGATGAGGTCCATGCGTGATAGTTCGCGGGGTTTAGTAGCTGCCCCTTCAAGCTCCTGCCACCGATCAACCAGCGCCGCGGTGAATTCAGGGCTGAGCTGGGCCACCACGACGAAGCTGTCACGCTTGCAGACTTGATAGACGGATTCGGCTCGAGGGCGCCCTAACGCGTCACGGAATTGTCCATCCCCCATTGGGGGTTGGACGATTACACCGCGCTCTACCAGCCGCTCAATGGATTGCTTGACCTTGTCGTGCCGAGAATCGACCAGATCTGCGATCTCTCGGGAAGACATAGTTGTACGCGACACGTTTTCAGAATTAACAAAACGTGTCGCGACATTGGAAGAGGTATTGCTTGAATTGGGTTGGCTCTGCATAATCGGCCTCATCAAGTGGTAATGAATCAGCCGGGGCGCAATCCCGGCTTTTTTGTGCCTGCGATTCAGGCGCTATAGGTGTCCGGCGCATCCGTGGTAGCTTTTTGCTTCCACACGAAAAGGCCTCGGAGGCCGGACATGTCATTAATCGATACTCAAAACTTCAACATCACCTGCGGCGAGTGCGCCCACAAATTCCCTCAGTCGGTCGGTGACCTGAAGCTCAATGACCGAATGACCATCTGTCCCGAATGCGGGAATCGCCACCAACTCGACAAAGCCGGGTTTGAGGCTGCCGTCGCTGAAGGTGAAAAGCAGATCGAGGACCTTCAAGCGAAGGTGCGGAGCATCGGAGAGAATCTTTTCAAGGGTGGCAACTAGCCCCTCAAGCTCGGAAAGACCGGGCTGAGCATTTAGTTGAAGTGTCAGTTCGGCTTTCATCAGGCGGCCTTCAGCGATTCGCGCAAAACGTGTAGCGCGTCGATGGCTTCCTGAATGGCTTTGTCGCCCTGGGCTTTTTCGTGCTGGCTGATGTGGTTGTCCGAGGCTGCGTCGAAGATCAATCGGCCAACGTCGCCGCATTCGGCGGTCAGGTGGCACAGCGCGGCCATCAGTGGCTTCGGCTCTGGACGCTTACGCAGCACGACGTCACATTCGAACTGGTTGGCGAGTGCGCCCAGCACGCTCAAGCGGCCTTCCAGCGGCAAATGGGTCAGAACCATCCCCAGCATCTGGATGTTCATCTTGTGATTGGCCCGGTTGGGGTTCGCGCAATCCAGCAGCGTGGTTTCGTTCACGCCCATTCGCTTTGCCAGCGCGGTGCCACCGTCAGCTTTCACTTCCCGGTGCAGCGTTCTTTCGAATTCTTCCATTGCGAAATCCCCTATTCGTCTCGCGTGGCGTAGTGCCAGTAGTTCCGCGATCATCTGTTCATCAACTGATCAGGGATGAACCCATGACCATTTCTTTTCCCAGTCCCGAAACAGGGACCAGCACCAAACTTGAAATCTGTGACCGGCCTGCCCCTCCCGCTCTCCGGTCCCTAATAAGGGGCGGAACTCATCGCTTAAGGTTGAAGGCCAGAACGTTGCTGACCGGCTTCGCGGTATCGCAGATCGCCTTCTTCAGCCCCGGCATTGCCAATCGCACAAGCTCGGAGGCCAATGCGTCAGGGGTGATCCCGACTTCCAGCGCCCATCGCGCCAGTTCTTCTATTGCGTTCTTCCTGAGCTCCACTACTGCACTGGGCATAAATCCCCCTCTTTCGCCTTTTCAGGCCTGTCGCTTCTCAAGCTCAAACGGCAATTCACCTAGTGTTCGCCTGACCTCAAGCGCCGCTTCGATGATTTCCCGGCTGAGCACGCTGTGTTGCAGCTTCATGTTGCGAGCAACGTCCTTGAGCTCTTGGAAGACTTCGTCATCGAGGCGCACCTTCACCTGGTGCTCGTGTCGATGCGCTTTGTCGTCGTAGGCCATAGGTTCACTTCCGATTTCGGGGTGACAGTGCTTGGGTTAGGCGGCGGAAAGGGTCTGGCTTGGCGCAGAGTTGATCTGCCCCCAAGGGAACGATGGGCAAAGGTCGGCCTTTTTGATTTGGCCTTCGGTCAATGCCTCGATCTGCAACGCACGCTTTGCTGGTACCGAGCGCTCGCCTGAACACCATTGGTTGACGGTGGGCGCTGTAACCCGCAGGAGGCGCGCCATCTCCGCCTGGCTGCCCAGCAAGCGGGATGCTTCTTTGGCTGCTTCTGCTGATTTCATGATTTCTCTCCTGGAGACTGGATGTGAATATAAGGCATTACCTTATCCACGACAAGCCATTGCCTAACCAAACTATGGATAGGCTTAATTAGGCAATGCTTACCGGACCAGAATTAGGCGCAGCTATTGAGGCCGCGCGGATCGCCAAGGGCGTATCGAAAAAGAAACTCGCAGACGACTTCCAAGTGAAGCCTCCGTCGATACAAGGTTGGGTGAAAAACGGCCGTATCGATAAGTCGAAGCTGATGGACGTCATCTCCTATTTTGAAGATGTGGTTGGGCCCGAGCATTGGGGGTTGAGCCCCCATTTCTCTTTCGGAAGACCCGCCTCGGCTCCTGCCTCATCTCCTGCTGACGACGAAGATCACGAGTTAGAAAAAATCCCTACTCGTATCAAATCAGCAGCTGAGATCGTACGCGGCATGCTTTCCAAGCAAGGGAAAAGGCTTTCTGAGGACGCCCGTAGGCGATTGCTTGAAGTAGCTGAAGCCGAGGATGGGGGTGGTTTGCTTGAGCTCGACTACTATCGCCCCGGCGCTGTAGGTGACGAAGTATGGATCGCCCATTACGACGTCCGCGCGGCAATGGGCGGTGGGCAGATCCCACACGACTATCCCGAAATGTTTCAGGACGTGCGCGTCAGCCCGCAGCATCTGCGAGAAATGGGCGTCGATTTCAAGGAGCACTTTCATCTGAAAATGGTGACAGGTTGGGGGCAATCGATGGCACCGACGATTAAGCACCGTGATCCGCTCCTCGTCGACGTCAGCATTCGTGAATTCGCCGGCGATGGAATCTATATGTTCTCCTGGGAGGGCCACCTGTACATCAAGCGTCTTCAGTGGATCGGTGATGATCAGATCAAGATGCTTTCCGATAACGATAGACATCCGCCGCAGACAATCAGGGCTGATGAAACCTTCATTCAGGCCCGCGTGCTCCTCGTTTGGAACGCCCAATTGGTGTAACCACATGCCCCTCGCCAAACCAAATCAGCAGCTTCGACGCGACCTGAAAGAGGCCGCCGTCCTTCTCAAGTGGTCCGGCGTGGATCTGTTCGGCTTTGCCAAGCCGTCTTCTGGCTGCCGGCGACGAGCAAGGCGCCAATGACCTGATGAAGATCGCGCTGAGCCCCCAAGAGACCGAGGACAAGCTGGCGGGGTATGCGGAAGAAGTGAACGAGGGAAGGATTTTTCGGGGGAAGGCCGATTGATCTGGCGCGGCGGGGATTTGTAGTTTTTCCAATAACCACAGGAAGTGAATCATGAAAATCATCACCATCGTTCTGGCCGCAGTCCTTGCTGCCACCTCCGTCTCCGCAATTGCACACGGCGGCCGCACCGACAAGCAGGGCTGTCACAACGATAAAAAGGCCGGGACGCGGCACTGTCATTGATAGGTAGCAGGCATTTCAGGAGGCCATCGTGGGGCTCAACAAACAAACCCAAGACCTGAGGCGCGAACTCAAGGAGCTAGGGCTTGACCTTGAGCAGGCCGCAGACGAAGTGCTCAGAATCACCAAGGATTGCCGGGATGTCGATCCGATAGCCGTCCTGAAGCTGATTGCGAAGCTCTACGAACATGCGGATCGGGTTGCAGCGCTGATGGACGAGGTCCGGGATGGCGTGATTGCGCGAGGGAAGGCTGAGTAGGTGTGGAGAGGATTTTTAAAACGCGGAGCACCCATCGACTCCAAGGATAGACATGACAAAAACGATGACATTTTTTGTGCTGGCCTTGCTAGTTGGCTGCAGCACGCATAAGCCAGAACCACCTCTACTCCCGCGGGGCAACATGCCGATGACGGAGCAAGAGTACCAAGAGGCTGAGCTTTTGCTGCTCAAGAAGCAGGAGTTACCGCCTGATGAGTGCGCGAAATAGGTGAAGGCGGGAAGTATTGTGCGGGGGAAGGCCTGACTGGTTTCAGCTGAAATTATTTGTTTGTTCGGTATCTAAAGGAATGATTCCGTGGTGTTCAGTGAAGAGTTGATAAGTGAGCTGCTTTTGATGCCGAAGGTGGTGATGAACCCCAGCGCCAAAGCCAAGGTCCAAAAGAAATCTGAGCGTGTCACGTATCAGGTCGAATCGGTCGACGGTGAAAAGTCCTTTGAGATGTACACCCGACAAAATCAGATTGATCCCGATGCATACTCCTGTGGCTTGGTGTACCACCCCAAAAGGGGAGAAAAGGTAACCCTCGTACGCTATAACGGAAGCAATCACGTCCACCTGAATCCACTTGAGGATGGTGAGTTGATTGTGAACCGGTGCCATATACACCGAGCCACTCAGCGGTATATGGAAATGGGAGAGAAGGCAGAAAAATATGCCGAGACCACAGATCGCTACGACCACCTATCTGGAGCTATGCTATGCATGATCGAGGATTGCAATATCTCCGGTCTTCAACCGCCACCAAATGAGCCTGAAAAACCTTATGAGCCACAAATGAGCCTTGGACTATGAACGAGGTTGCCGCAATAAAAGAGACGCTCTGCGCCGCATTCTGTGAGGATGTGGCTGTCTCTGCGCGCGGTAATTTGCTCACAGTTTCATTGCCTATGGTTGCAAGGGATGGCGACTCGTTCACGACCTATCTCAGCAGAATTTCTGGCGGTTGGAGGATATCCGATGCCGCTAACACCATGATGCGACTGAGCTACGAGAATGACCTGACCAAGCTGCTAACAGGACCTAGGGCAAGGCTATTTGAAACAATTCTTTCTGAAAATGGCCTCCAGGAAGACGACGGCGAGATATTTTTAGAGGTTCCTGCGGATCGACTTGTTCGCGGAATATTTCAGCTAGGGCAAGGCCTGAGCCGAGTCGAAGACATTTCTCTGTGGTCTAGAACTCGCGTGGAGTCGACCTTCTATCACGACCTCCGGGAAGTTCTGTATGCGACTCTTCCCGCCGACCGAATTGAAGAGTCGTACGCGCCTGAAATCCCCTGCGGCGAAGACTATGCAGTTGATTACCGAATCAAGACCGAGGGGCGCCCATTGTTCGTCTTCGGCGTAAACGGTAAGGACAAGGCGCGACTCACCACAATCACGCTTCTGCATTTGAAGCATCAAGGTTTGAAATTTGATTCGATGGTGGTGTGCAGTGATTTCACCGAGCTTCCCAAGCAGGATGCCTCTCGGCTGATGACTGCTGCGAACGACATCGTCCCAACTGTGGCGGACATACAAGCCATCCGAGACAAAATACTCGACAGAGTGTCCTGATCAAAAGCCCAGCCCAGCGCCGGGCTTTTCGTTTCTACCCCCTCTCTACACCCGCGATTTGCAATGCTGCGAAACGGCCCTCGTGCAGCATGCATGAGCCCTCGCTGCCATCACCATATCTAAAGCATTGATAGTCAAGCTGATTACTTACACCCCTGATTGGCACAGGTGATGCACTACTACCTTGGAAAACAAAGTGGTGTCGGCAATGACCGTCCCGCATCCTATCCGTGATAGCAGAGGCAAACACAATGAACGCCATTGACCTTTTGAAGGCTGACCACGTACGAGTAAAAGACATCCTCGCCCAATTGAACGAGTCGAGTGATCGAGCCACAAAAAAGCGCGTTGACCTGGTAGCCAAGCTTGAAATGGAAATCACGATCCACACCAAGCTGGAGGAAGAGATACTGTATCCGGCCTATAAGAAGGCAGGTGGTAAGGAGCAGGAGCAAATGTATTACGAGGCCAAGGAAGAGCATCGTACTGTCGACTCTCTCGTGCTCCCTGACCTAAAGGCGACAGACCCATCGACTCCTGAGTTTGCAGGTCGCGCGAAGGTTGTTAAGGAACTGCTGGAGCATCACATTGAAGAGGAGGAAACCGAAATGTTTCCTCATGCGAAAAAGCTGCTCGGCAAAGCGACCCTGGATGCACTGGGTGAGCAAATGGAAGCCATGAAAGCTGAATACAAGAAAGGTCTCAGCGCGCCAAATATTGCCGCTTAACAGACCAACATAAAGCGGAGCCCGGTCCACCGCCGGGCTTTTTGCATCTGCCCTTCGTCGCGTAACTATTGAGCTGTCACATTGCGTGGCTGCACACTGAGCGAGCTGACGGATCGGCGCCCCAAGTGTTACAGAGAGCCCGCCCCGTGCGGGCTTTTTTGTATCTGCACTTCCCTGTCCCTCTATTGCTCGACCCTTATCACGAACCCCTTCAGGAGCTGCTTAGTTCGTAGCTCTCCTATCATGGTGTCTGCCTTCCCCCGCTCCGCAAACGGCCCAACAAAAACTCGGGTCTTGCCATCTTTGGTGGTTGTGTAAGAGGCAAGCCCATCGGCCGCCATCTTCTTTTGCAGATTTATTGCCTGTGCCGCATCACTCATAGATGCAACCTGCACCGCCCATTGGGGCTCTTTGGTAGGCACAGTCTTCGCAACCTTAGCGGGTTTCTTCGCTTCTGGTTTTGATGGTGCTGGGACTGGCAAGTCGGCTTTTGCTAGCTCTACTTTCGCTTGTGCAGGCCTTGGCTCACACTTTCCAAGCCAGTAAATCTGATGGAAGTAAGAAACTCCCTCACGATTAAGGCTTGCATTGTCGCCCTCTTCGATCGTGACATAGCTAACCCCAATGCGGCCCTGCTTTGAGTAATTGAAGTTCGCCACGAACCTGCGGAAGCCGGTGAGCCCACCGAACGAGTTTCGAGAGTTAACCTCTCCACAAAGCATGCCGTAATGCACGTCTCCGATGACCTGCTCTTCCACCATAAAAACGCGCTGAAACTTTGCGGAGTCCGCGTCCTTTAGGGTTGAAGCGACCATGTCCTTAGCCTTATCGACCGCCATATCTTGAGTAACGTCGCAACCGGCCAGCACGCCCAATGCTGCACCGATAGTGAAAATCCTAATCCACACAAGAAAATCCATTTAAATCACTCGCTGAGCCCGTAATGGGTGGTACCGCAGAATATCAGTCTCGCCTGGACATGGCCCGCCAAGCGCGGGCTTTTCTTCTCCCATCAGAAAGGCGCCGGCTCCTCGATTGGCTCCCAAGCCTCGACCGGCCGATCCTCCACCGCGCTCGCTTCCCACTTCAGCGTCACCGACTCATCGTCGTTGAACGTCATGTCTATGCCGTCTGTCTCGTTCAACAGCCCCATCACCTCCTCCCACTCCCGGTCTCCGTCTGTGTCCAGACGATGGACCGTCACCCAGCGCTGAATCTGCGCTACGGGGTGATTGATCATCGAGGAGACGCGTAGCCCTAACCTTTCAATCCCGCTCATCTCTTGCCGCTCTACCTGCTTTTCCTGTTTTTTCGCCTTCGCCATATCGCCCCCAAATACTGGATATCCATACAGGTTTAGCAAAGCTTACCCCAGCGCTAACCAATTGCATATCCAGAACTGGGTCTTTCCGAGAGGGCAAATAATTTGAAAATAATTAGGCATTACCTATTTACAGAAATTAGGCATTGGCTTATCTTCAATCCATCGCCACCGAGTACCCAACAAGGGGCCAGCTGCGAAGGGTCGAGAGATCCGCCGCTCTTTAACAATCCAAACCATTCGCGGATCGATCCCCGGAAACGGGTAGCCCTTGAGGCGTCGCTGGAAACAGCGAACAGCGCGAACCATAAATTTCGATCCCCATGTCAGCTCTGGAACTGAACCACGCCCGGCTCTGGTTACCGGACCAGATCGACCTGCTGATGCCTCTGGATTCAGCGACCACCGATCTGCGCTGTAAGTACTCCCTGCCGGAGCCAAGATGAGGTGCTTCACCGGCACAGTTCGAAGCAGTGAAACGAATGCCCTCCAGGGTGGCGAGTAACCCTGTACCGAAAAGCCAGATGAAGTACCGCGCAAGAGGCCAGACGCTGAGCGCGAGCAAGACCCAAAGAGATTTACTGATGCCGCTTCGATGAGGCGGCATTGGAAATCAACGGAGGGCACCGAGATGCCAAAGAAGGCCTATGAGTGCGGCAGCTGCAACGACGTGCACAGCACGCACTACGCCGCCGAGCAGTGCTGCCAGCCAGAAGTCAGCGACGTTTGGCTTTGCGATACCTGCGAAGAGGCGCATGACGAGAAAGACGATGCGGAGAAATGCTGTGTCGGCAAGGTTAAGGCGCGCGGCATTGAAACAGTTCGCTGCCCGGCCTGCTTCCGGGATCAGGAATTGGTGCAGCACGCCATTGAGATTGAAGTTGCCGGCCACTGCTCTGAGTGCAATCCGCACTACTCGGTAGACGACACATTCAAGATTGGCGACCTGGTAGATCAGCAAATTGCTGAGAACCTTGAACGCTCGCTTTGACAACCAGCGCCACGACAGCCTGTCGTTAACTGCCCGAACGCCTGGTACTCCCCAGCACCAGGCCGCATCGGAGAGTGATCGAAGCGTGCCCAAGCGGGCTGCAGCGCTAGGATCGCAAAGACCCGTGAATGTCCTGAGCCGGTATGAGCGAGACGGCCAACACTATAAACGCGGCGGGAACCAAGCAGGGGTAGCGCCCTGGTGTTTCGATCACTCTCCGATGCGGACGAAACTGCGGCCTATAACCGCCCACCTGCGTCACCATCGTCCAGTTGGCCAGGTCGTTTATCGCGACGTCAACGCTGGAGCCGGACAGCGTTACCGGCAACCCCTTCCCCTCCGACACCACCCGCATGCACTCCCCTCCGCGCCCAACGGCAACCAGCGGAACGGATGAGTGCAGCCGAGTTTTGTTGGATCAGCACCGCCACTCTTGGAGGCGACGCCATGGCAACCACCTATGCAGACAGTGCGCAGGCCCGAGAGTGGGATAGACGCTACGACGCTTGGGGTCGCGATAAGAGACCTCAGCCCCATGAGTTCCACGATTACGAGTCCGCCGAGCAGTTGCGCACTCAGGCCCTGGCTGATCGTGCCGCCCGTGAAATTGAAGAGCGCAAAAGCCTGAAGTGCCGAATCGGTCTGGCAATGGCGCAAATGGAAACGATCTGTCCACCAAATGGAGGCGCAGCGTGAACACTGAAGAGCGCGATCACCAGACCGCTGTCACCTGGATCGAAGGCGAGATCAACAACATGATCCGCGACCTTGGCAAACCAAACGCCAGTTCGGCGGCTACGTCAGTTATCACTCTGGCCTTCCTGCTGCGCGCCATCGACGACACAGAGCAACGCCACTACCGGGCACGCATCGACCAGATCTATGCCTCCTACAACGAGTCGAACAAGCAGGGAGCCGCAGCATGACAACCCCGCCAGTTAAATCACTGATCGACGATCAGCTCGACGAAATTGAATCGAAGCTGATCATGCTCGGCTTCGGCCTTCCGTTTAACGAAGTGATCGGCCAACCGCGCGAACGTGCAGTGGCCAGCCTACCGCAGCGCTTGGCGGCCACCATGAAGGGTGGGCGAATCGCGGTGAGGGTCAGGCCATGAAGATCGTATTTTGGCTTCTGGCATTCGGCATGACCGTCCTACTTTTCCAGTACGTGCTGTTCAAAGAGAGCGGTGCTCCTCGGCAGCTCAGCCTGCCAGTGGCGGTGATGCGATGAGCATGATTTGCGGCAACTGCAACCAGACAGGCATCCGCTGGATGGGGACGATGAGTCGGTTAACTCATACCGAATGCCCGCACTGCGGCGGCACCAACTGCCAGATCGCCAATCAGCCAGAAGAAGACGAGCCAGAGATTGCAACTTGCGGCTGCGGTGCAACTGGCGAGGTGAACTACGACAACGGCACGGAGCGGCGTTACTACTGCTACAGCGCCTTGCCGATGTGTTCACCATGACCTCTCGCCAGCGCTCCCGGCGCCGCGCCATCCGCTGGACATCAGCGTTTGTCGGCTTCCTGTTCATCACCATCGTCCTTCTGGCCCCGGCACTCGGCGGCCTTGTAACTCAATAACCCTCACACTATTAAGGGCTGCGCACCGCGCGGCAAGGAACTGTCATGTCCGCAAATACTAAACAAGCACTCGCGCAAGACTCGCTCGAGATGGGCGAAGCCGAAGACGCACAAAACTCCGTTGTCCCTTCGGTAGCTGTCACCGACATCGCCGAATACCGACCACACGAGGAACAGATCGTTCGTCTGGAGGCCACCTACGCAAAGTTGGTCGTTGACTGCTCGACCAGCGAAGGTTTGGCGAATGCGAAAGAAGTTCGCGTCGATATCCGCGATGTTCGCTATGCCCTGGCCAACACCACCAAAACGGCGCTCGTTCCCTATCAGCAGAAAGTCAAAGATGCCCAGGCTCGCGTCAACCAGGTTAAAGAGTTCGGTGAGATGCTGAAGGATCGCGTGTTGGCGATTGAAACGCCTGTCGACGAAGCAATCAAAGCCGAGGAAAAACGCGTGGCTGATGCCAAAGCCGAGCGCGAGCGTGTTGAGGCTGAACGTGTCGAAGCCATCCGGGCAAAGATTACCCGCTTCAGCTCTGTCGCTGCCGCATATGCAAGCCGCAGCGCTGCTGATGTCGCAATCGTTCTGCAAAGCGTCAAGGAGTCGGTGATCCTGCCCGAAGAATATGCCGAGTTTGAAGCTGAAGGCACCATCGCCCGCGACAACGCTATTGAACAGCTCGAAACGCTGCACAAGTCGGCTGTTGAACGTGAAGAAGCTGCCGCCAAGCTGCTGGCCCAGCAGAAAGAACTCGACGAATTGCGCGAGAAACAACGCATCGCCGACGCCGAAGCTGAGGAGTTACGCAGACAACGTGCCGAAGAAGACCGTCTGCGTTTGAAGAAACAGCAGGACGATCTGGACCAGCAGCGCCGCGACATGGAAGCACAGCAACGCCAACAGCGTGAGCAGCAGGAAGAGCAACAGCGACAGCAGCGCGAACGCGACGCTCAGTATCAGCGTGATCAGGAAGAACTGGCTCGCCTGCGTGCCCAAGCTGCCACACCGGCCCCGGTCATTGCCGCGGTTGCGCCGCTGATCGAAGAGCAGGTTGAAGTCGCCCACGTCAGCACAAAGGCGATTGAAAGGGAATCCGACGACGTGACCACGACCGCTCCATCGGTTGACGACATTGTCGAGGTTGTAGCCCTGGGCTTCGACGTGGACCTCGACACCGCTCGCGCTTGGCTTCGCGCCATCCGCTTCTAACCACCCCCTTTCCATCTAAAGGTCGACACACTCCTTGTCGGCCACGGAGAGCGCCATGACCGACTCAGACACTCAAGCACCAACGGGCCTCACCACTTACCACGATCCATCGCACAACGCGGCAGCGCTCATCCTCGACCCAGGCACCATGAAGTCGATGAGCGACCTCGCGCTGATGATGTCGAAGGGCGTGACAACAGTCCCCAAGCATTTGAAGGGCAATCAAGCTGACTGCATGGCGGTGGTGCTACAAGCAATGCAGTGGCAGATGAACCCATTCGCTGTTGCGCAGAAGACGTTCATCGTCAATGGCGGTGCATTGAGCTACGAGGCGCAGCTCGTCAACGCAGTAATCACATCCAAGGCACCCGTGAAGGGTCGCCTGAACTTCGAATGGTTCGGCGCCTGGGAAAACGTCATCGGGAAGATGCGCGAAGTCACCAGCAAAACCAAGAAGGACGAGGACACCGGCGAGTTCAAGAAGTACCGCGTCCCAGCCTGGAGCTTTGACGACGAGAAAGGCCTCGGGATCAGGGTCTGGGCAACCTTCAAAGGTGAAGACGAACCTCGAATTCTGGAGCTTCTGCTCACCCAGGTCCGCACCCGGAACTCTACGCTTTGGGCGGAAGATCCCAAGCAGCAGATTGCCTACCTGGTGACAAAGAAATGGGCGCGGCTCTTCTGCCCTGACGTCATCCTCGGTGTCTATACGCCCGATGAGTTCGAAGACTCATACGGTGGTGAAATCGATATCACCCCCGTGAAACAAGCTGCGAACACTGCTGCCGTCTCGAGCGTTTCCTTCGGTCCGAAATCCCCGTCGCCTGAAATCGACGGAGTATTCGCAGACCTTTTAGCCGTCGCCAAGCGGCAGGACATCGATGCCTATGCGACAGCCTGGGCAGGTCTCAAGCCTAAGCAGCGCGCAGCGATCGGCCTGGAGTGCCACGAAGCGCTCAAGAACATGGCTGCGACCGTTGATGGCGACTTCACCGATATGACTGGCACGAACGACGACCTGTCTCAGGCCGAGGAAGCGGCGTAATGAGAGCGGAACTTCAGGGCACTGAAAAGTGGCATGCAGACCGATCCGGTCGGGTGACAGCCAGTCGGTTTAAAGACGTGATGGCCTGGGGGAAGCCTGACAAAAACGGGAAGCGCGAACCTATGGGCGCGCGCACCTCGTACATGCGCGAACTGTGTTTCGAACGGCTGGCAAAGAAGTCCAAGCACAACGTCAGCAGCGCTTCCCTGAAGTGGGGTCACACCGAAGAACAGAAGGCTCAGGACGCTTACGAGATGCTGACCGGCAACATCGTGATGCCGTCGGAATTCATCGTTCATCCGAAGTACGACTGGCTTGGCTGTTCGCCAGACGGACTGATCAATGACGACGGGGGCACCGAGTCGAAGTGCCCCTTCAATGAGGCGATACACGTCAGGACCTGGCTCGAAGGCATGCCCGAGGAACACATGCCCCAAGTGCAGGGCTGCATGTTCGTCACGGGCCGGAAATGGTGGGACTTCCTATCGTTTGATTCTCGCCAGGACGAAGAGTGTCAGCTCTACATCGAGACGATTTACCGCGACGAAGATTACATCGCCAACCTGCACAAGGAACTCGTCCAGTTCAACCTGGAACTGAATCGCATGGTTGATGAGGTCGCAGACAGAGCTCGCGCTCAGGCCCATCGGCTCAGCGCCTGATAACAAATGAGGTGGCCACCATGATCAGCAACCTGAAATACGACATCGAGTACCGGCGCGATAAAGCGCTGGAGCTTTCCAGCCAGGTCGCACAACACCTAGCCGCGGGCGGACGTTTCACCAGAACCGAGCCCGCACAAATCAATCCGCTACCGGCGGAGCGCTCGACAAAGATCGATCCCGATACCGTCCTCAAACGGCGACGCCCCGCCATCTCAGCGGCTGAGCGCAAGGCGCTGCGGAAACTCGCGGAGGCACTATGAGCGAACTCACACAAGATCAGGCGAACGACGCTCTCCATTACGACCCGGAGACGGGGATATTCACGCGAAAGATCCAGACTTGCGGACGAGTGAAAGTAGGAGATGTTGCGGGTTATGTTCGGGATGACGGCTATCGCATGATTCGAGTTCGTGTCCGGCAGTACCTTGCTCATCGTCTGGCATGGCTCATGGTTACCGGGAAATTTCCAGAGAATCAGATAGATCACATAAACGGGAGCCGCGGCGACAACCGATGGTGCAATCTCCGCGCAGTGACCAATACGGAAAATGATCGTAATCGAGCAGTGCGCCGCGATAGCGCTTCTGGTGTGATGGGGGTCCGCAGGCACAACCGAGCCGATGGATGGGTTGCGAGAATTACTGTCAGCGGCAAAATAATGAACCTGGGCTTTTTCAAGAATATTAAGGATGCGACTGCTGCCAGAAAGTCCGCTGAAGCGAAACACGGGTATCACAGCAACAGCGGGAGAACACGCAATGCCTAAAGCATCCGTCAAGCGTCGAAAACCGAACAACGGCTTCGCCCGGGCAGAACGCAGTTGCCGGGCGCTGCTGCGGACCAATCACGTCGCGGTGGTGAACATTGACCCGAGCGGCAGCCAGATCATGGCGAACTGGAAAAGCTGCCGGCAGATCCGGAGCCTGGCCATCGCCAACGCCCTCTTCGAATTCTCTTACCACTGGACGATCTACCTCAGCGCCATGTGTCGGGACGAGCGCGGCGTCGAGTATGTCAAGTCGGTGGAGATTTCGCCCGAGGGCATCTACAAGGTCGAGCGCCTGACGGATGCCATCGAGCATTACTACCTGGAGCTGCGAAACAGCTGCAACCCAAACCACATGATCGCGTCAGGTTGGATCGCTATTCCCGCGGAGGTATCGCTCGAAGAAGCCCAGGCCGCGAAGTTGTTCTACGCCGCCGGCGCCTGGCATCAGGTGAAGGTCGCAGCATGAGGAAAATCAGCAATCAGGTGCGCCAGCGCCGACGACAGACATGGCTGGATATACCGGCCCACGGAATTGAAGAGGCAGGCCATGGCCAAGAGCAACGCGGATATTCAGAAGGACAAGCGTGCAAAGGAGAAGGCCCTGCTCGACCGGATCGGCGCCGAGAAACGCACACTGATTGTGTCGAAGGCATTGGATGATGCCCTGAATATTCTCGGCGCCCGGCACGACTTCGAGGAATGGCAGGAGACGGTGACGACATTCATTTTGAACCTGGCTTCGGCGCCGCCCGAGGAGTCCGACCGTTACGCCTCAATGTCGCGACATAAAATTGATGTATCGGAAAAGTGGTCGCGACAGCTTGAGCGGTTTGCCAAGACCGGTGTCGAAGTCTGACAGGAGTTACTTTCCAGCTTCCATGCGGCGAAGCAGTTCAAGCCCGTCGCGGCCCTTCTTAAGTTCCCAAGGCACGACTTCTAGCACTGTCTGAATTCCGCCTGGCAGGCAATAGCAAAGATCGATACAGAAGCCTCTTGCATCATTGAGTAGTTTCATTACATCGCCGTTCTTGATGCTGTGGGTAATAGACGAGTCGCCAAATATTGTTTTTTGATCGTTATGAGCAATAAGTTTGTCCCTGAAGTTTTTAATATTAAGGGCCTTATAGCGGCCTTTTATAGCTTCAAAATCGTTGAGCAGCTTCTCAGAGGCGAATTCACGGTACTTGTATTCAAAGTAGTCAAGCGAAAGATTTGGATCGCTCCCGAAAGATTTGGAATCGAATACTGCCGACACCCGGGTCAGGATACTTACAAACATCGATTTCTGAACAATCTTGAACACATCCATCAAATTGGCATTGATGATCGCCAAGGAATCCTCAGAGCAATAAAGCTGCTCGTATAGCAAAACTTCTCTACGAATGTCAGTAATGTAAGAGTTGTATCTCGATAGTTCACGCAGTGCCTCTTCCAAATCAAACACATTGACCTCCTTGTACTGGCCCCATGCCAGGCCACTTACGCTGATAGTCAGGAATGGTAAATCCCATTTCCCATCATCGTATTGCCAAGGTGAAAAAAACCAGACCCATCATCTATCGAAAACATGACAGTAGTTTCGGCGAGAAGATCGCGAAGTGCCTGAAGCTCCGCAGGATCGGTCGGCATCTTTATAAGAATCGATGAGACCATTGCATCATCATCTAGCCTATCCATTTGAATGTATTCATAGCCAGCCAGAGATTTTCGTAGGGAATGGTGACCACCAATCTCTTTGCCTGAGCGAACAAGCCTCGCACAAACGGTGAACGCAAATGCGTAACCCGTGATTACCGGATCTGGAATTGGCGCGTCCTTCCACTCATGACCGTCTTTACTTTCGATCATGTATGGGCCCTCACCAATGTACTGACCATAGTTCTCCACGAGATAAGCCATTTCATAGGTCGATTTCACTGTCGAGGCTATCTCCATAACTGGCGTACTCATGCTGACAACGAGCATAGAGGCTGCCGCTAGGCCTCTCAGGTAGGCCGGCAAGTCATTTTTCTGAACGAGCTGTTTCATAGCACACCCTTTATTCCGGCTCCATGCCGGGCCGAACACAAATACCCCACTTCAACGAATCACGCCAGCCGGCGAGGATCCCCTATGTCCGCACAACAATCATCAGCTGCGCGCGACGAGCGCCTGGTCACTCTTCCAATGTGGATCATTGAGGCCGTGCGCGCCGAGGTTCGACTGGAGATTCACGTCTGGTCGGAAATGGCTCGGCACGTTGAAGAGTCGTTGGCCCTGGGCGACCAGGTACTGCCCTGCGACGTGAAGCTGCCGCCGGCCACGGTGTTCCTGAAAGGCACCAAAGTCAGCACGTTGATGCTTGGCATTCAGCAGCGCCTGAGCTTCCCGTCGCACTCTCGCGAATTCGAAAAATCCTGACACCTCCAACCAGCCAAGGATCCCCGCATGGAAATCACTTACGGCTCGGTCTGCTCCGGCATCGAGGCGGCAACGCTTGCATGGAAACCACTCGGCATGCGCGCAACCTGGTTCGCCGAGATCGAAGCATTCCCCAGCGCGGTGTTGGCCCACCACTACCCGAACACGCCGAACCTCGGCGACATGACAAAGCTCGGAGCCCTGGTCCTGGCAGGCAAAATCGCGGCGCCGGACGTGCTGGTCGGCGGAACCCCTTGCCAAGCCTTCAGTGTCGCCGGCATGCGCCAGGGTCTGCTCGACCCTCGCGGCGCCCTCACCATCAAATACGTGGAGCTCGCAGATGCAACTGACTATGTTCGCGCCATTGATCGAAAGCCCCCCTGTGTCATCGTCTGGGAAAACGTCCCCGGCGTCCTCAGCGACAAAGGGAACGCCTTCGGATGCTTTCTTGGCGCGCTTGCTGGGGAAGACTGCGAACTGCAGCCTTCAGGGAAAAGGTGGCCGGACGCTGGTTGTGTGTATGGACCCAAAAGAACAATCGCGTGGCGGGTCCTGGACGCCCAATATTTCGGCCTGGCCCAACGACGCCGCCGTGTGTTCGTTGTCGCAAGTGCTCGAGACGGATTCGATCCCACCGAGGTACTTTTTGAGCGAGAAGGCGTGCGCCGGGATACTGCGCCGCGCCGAGGCGAGGGGCAAGACGTTACCGGAACAGCTCCTTTCGGCCCTGCGCTCCAGTGCGGATGTGGACACGTCTTCGGCGAAGAACTCGGACCGTACGGCTGCGTGAATTGCGAGGGTGACGAAGGGCCGGCGGTTTCGATGTTCGGTGGCATCCCGGCGTTCGGCGGCCACAGCCTTGGAGGATCGGTCGAGCGCTCAGCCACGCTTACAGCGAAAGACACCCGTATGGACATGGAAAGCGAAACGTTCTTCATCGCCCCGACACTCGCCGGCGGCGCTCGCAAGTCCGGAGGGTATTCGCTTGACGATATCCCCATCACTGCCCCGGCCCTGCGAGCCCAAGCACAGAGCAGCCATCGCGCCGACTCCGAAGCATTCATCGTGGCCGGCACGCTCAACGCCAACGGTAAGGCCGCCGGCAGTGCCACGCAGCAGGATGCGGAATCTGGCCTGCTTGTGGTGCATGGTACTCAAGACCCTGGAGTCAGTGACTCAACGGCCTTTGCGCTAGGCCGAAATAGCGGGCAGGAAAACGCGGTCCTCGCCTTCTCCTGCAAGGATCATGGCGCAGATGCGGGCTCGATAGCTCCCACCCTGCGGGCGATGAATCACTCTGGTAGCCACGCCAACGGTGGTGGGCAGGTCGCGGTGTGCATAACCGGCGACATAACCCACACGCTGAAGGCCGACGGCTTCGACGGCAGCGAAGACGGCACAGGCCGTGGTCAACCGATCACCCAAAGCAACGCTGGTGTTCGGCGCCTCACCCCCCGAGAGTGCGAGCGCCTTCAAGGTATGCCGGACGACTACACGCTGATCCCTTGGGATGGATGGCGAAAGCTTGATGCCGATGAGACACCGGAACAGTGCATCGCCGACGGAATGGACGTGCGCCAGGCGAAGACAAGTAAAGCCTGGTACGTCCGCGACGCCGACGGCCCACGCTACAAGGCGATCGGGAACAGCAAAGCGGTCACCGTCGTTCGCTGGATAGGGCTGAGAATTCTTCGGCAACTTCAGTCATAACCGCCCTTCATGTTGCGGATGATCGGGTGCGCATCGCTTCGACGATAAACCCGAAGCTTCAAACCGCTCGAGCACGTAATTACTGAGAACTTTTCTGCTGCTGGCTGGTGTTCCGAGATCACTTCTGAGCAGTCCCATCCGTAGGTATTCAGCGCATGCCATGCAAGATCCGCTTTGGAGAGGTTGCGGCTGCTATGAGCATGCGACAGATCATGGTTGAACTCAGAATCTTCAGCCTTGGTTGCCTCCTTCGCGGGAGATGTTTGAACGGGCGCAACCTGTGCTTGAGCAACACTGTAGCTAGAGAAGGTTTTTGCGGATGGATTGTTGTGACTATCAATCATCCCTTTTCCAACAATCCCGACGAGCCCAAACGCCAAAATAATCCCAATAGTCCTTCTCTCCACCGCCATCGCTCCCTCTGCAAAGAATTTAATGATGTCAGCTTGCGCTGCCTTCAGTCCACAAACTCAAAAATCACCGCCCGGGCATGACCCGGCATAGGACGCCCCATGTGGCGCCGAACCATCGCTGCGATGTAGTTGGCACTTCAGCGGAGCGAAATAGGAAACCCATCTATTCCGGCGCTACTGGTTTACCAGAACGACTCGGCAAGTGGTCAGATCGCTCTTTAGTGACACGATGCAATAAAGAAACGTTGTAGTCGTAAGTCGATATCAACGGTCCGGAGCCTTCCTGCCGAGCAATCCCGAGCCATTGCCTCGTTCGTTCAACGTCAAAGAATTCGTTTTTGAACTTCATCTTCGCAACAAGGCTTGCTGAGACCCTAAAGTGTCCACATCCGGCCGAGCATTTGACCTCGGACCAGCATCCTGTCGTGTGAACAATTTTAGAAGCAGCTTGGCAAATTAAGCATTGCATGTCCGATCTCCATTTCGATGACCAACTCACTGTAGCCGAACACCGGCCAAGGCCCCTCCATGCCCACAGAAAACAAACCGGTCGAGCCTGGCTTTGACCTGAACACGCCAGATGGCGGACGCGGTTACATCGACAACCTGTTCAAGACTGTGCTCAAGCGTCACGACTACCGTCAGTACATTAATGAGCGGCTGGCCGGCGACTTCGCGTGCACGCTGGCGCAGCACTTCGAGGAGGTCAAAGCTCGCGAACAAGCCCTACAGCAGCGCCTGAATGCAGCGGATCAACAGATTGATGACCGCGCTGGCACCTGCGAGTGGAGTCGGGAAGACGACAGCGGCATCTGGCATAGCGGCTGCGGTGTGACCTGGTCATTCCATGATGACGGTCCGGAAGAGAACGGCATGCACTTCTGCCACTCCTGCGGGAAGACATTGGTGGTTGAAGCCACCGTGTCGGAACCCGAGCGGGATGATGACTGGCATATGAACCCCTGCAAGCAAGGTCATCGCGATGTCGGTGCGTCCGGTGGAGTCGCCCACTGTTACACCTGCGGCGAAGAGATTACAGCCACCACTACGCAGGAAGCATTCGAACAGTGGAATGCAACGCACGCAGCAGTCGACGCAGCACCCGAGGCGAAGCCATGAGCGGCGCCGAGCTCTGGATGATCAACGTCCGGATGCGACGAGTTGAGGAAATCAAGTTGCACCAGCGGGCCGGCCTGAGTAACCGGCCCTGGCCGAAGTGCTACCAAGGCCCAGGCCGGACCTACATGCTTCATGAAAGCCAGGTTCACACTTCGCGCCATTCGGCGCTGGCCGCTTTGAATCGCAGCCTGCAAGCCATCTATGAAGAGCGAAACTTGAAGCAGCAAAAGCTGTTTGCCGAAATGCTGTCCATCACCTCCGAGCTGGAGCATGGACAGGCCTCCGCCTGAGCTCAAGAGGAGTACATCTGTACTCCATCTCGGGATTTGGCAATCACGCCTGCGATCGCATCGGCAGTTGGCGCAGCTCCTGCTCAGCAAGTCGGCGCGCTTTTCCAACGCCCCAGGCCAAGGCACGCGTCATCGACTCACTAGGTCGGCAGTTAACGGCTTCTTCATAGAGCGCCATGCCTGTTGCGGCATACACCCCGATAAACAACTGAGTAGTGCCTGCAGTAGACAGCCTCACTTGAACGTCAAAGTGAGTTCCATCGTCGAGCTCTTCACTATGTGTCCGGGTGTAAAGCGTTGGATCTGCCCATGCCCAAAAGGCGCTGCCTCTGATACGCATCTTGTTGTCCCTCCTGCCAGCGAACAAATAAGGCACAACCATAGTTCAGTGCAAAAGAATGAAACATGACCATGACTCAGGCCAATAAATTCTAATTATTGAAACTCTCTCCTCCTTCCAAAATCAGCCCCTATAGCGGCAAGGGACAGGTGCTGCCCGGAGATTCCAGAAATTAGTCATCTGCTCTGAGATCCTCATACTTGTGGGGTAATTCCATCCAGGCATCAAGGGATGCTATTTGGCGCGCTACAGCAGCGTCCCACGCCGGGCCCACCGCCTTATTCTCGCGCATCATCGCCTGCATGCCAGATGTCGCTTCTATGAACTCATGATGAAGCTCTATCGCCCTCTCTAAAAACTCTTCCCGCCGACTCATAGAAATTCTCCCGAGACAGGTTGAAGTGTTCGTCTCTCGAACGATGTCCACAGTCGAGAAACTGCTGCGCCTCAGTTGGTGGATTGCCTACCGACTTAGTAATTCCGAATTACCGGACCGCCGGTAATCATCCCCCCCCCTTCAAAGTCAGCCGCTATAGCGGCAAGGACGAAGTCATGTCTGCACAAAAGCCAATCATCATGTTCGACGCTCCGGAGGCGGCCAGCCTAAAAACGGTAACCGGCTGGGTTTCCTCTGGCGGTCGTTTTTTCGGTGAAGATGAGAACCTTGCTCGGTACTGCGGCGCGACACACCGCCGCTGCGATGCGAACCCAAATCACCAGATTTACGAAGTGAACAGCTACTGCAAGGAGTGTCACCAGCAAAGACGGCAAGCAAAATTCGAAGCCATGCCGGTCAAAGAGTGGGCCGGAGAGCCGCTGGTTATCTTCGATGGCGATCAATACTTCTTCGATGAAGACAGCCTGCGCGACTACCTAATCGACAGCGATATCGAGCTGGCCGACCTGCAGCTCTGCATCTGCGAACCGAACTATCCCAGTCAAATCGACCCGGCAGACCATTTCTGCGATGACCTGCCGGAAGACGGCGAGATACGCGACGACCAGCTGCTTGCGGCATTCGAACTGCTGAACGAGATGATCCGCCAGTCTGAACCCCTGTCGTGGACAGAAGGCGAGTTCGCCGCACAGCTCCCGCAATCGCTTATCGACGAGATCACCGCAGCGAGGGCCGAAGCATGATCGCCCTAGCCTGGTTTGCCTACGTGTACTGCTACAAGGGGCCGTGGCGATGAAAGCTCGAATCGAGAAGAAACTCAGCCAGCGCCTCGTTCAGCTCCACCCCGCACTGTATGGAAAGGCATGGCGCGACGATGAATTGTCTGAACTGGCATGCGACCAGCGCTCAAGCGTCAGGCACTGTCTGAGTGTTGGCGGTGGCACCGACTACTGGGGTGAAGGCATGGACGCCTACACCGTGTGGGCTGATTGGAAGATGAATTGGAGTTGGCATGGGCCATTCGAAGCGCATCCAGATGGCCACCAGTCCGAGGGATATCCAGACACAGGAACCTTCAGGCCGACCACACGAAATCTGCTGAAGCTGGCAATCGACTGTGAGCTGGCCGAGCGAGCCAAGGCGCGCCCGCGATGAACCTCATGGTCAGCGTCCGCACCGAGGAACTGACCGGCCCGGCGCTGGACTGGGCAATCAACGCGATCGAGGTTGACCAGCAGCCCGTCGCGGGCCAGCTGGATCTCTTCGCTCTGCCCGACGCCGAGCATTTGATTACGAAGTACGGCGTCTGGGTCGATATCGGTCACCGGCACCCGTGGCTGGCCGACGCGACGAACGACCCATTCAACCGCCAGATCGGCGATACCCGAACCATCGCAGTGTTCCGCGCCGTGGTCTTCGCCAAGCGCGGCGCCACGGTCAAAGTCCCCGCCGAACTCATCCAGCAGTAACCCCTCCCCCTACTCAACAGCCTGCCGGTGTACGGCGGGCGAGGAATCCTGCATGTACGAAATCATCAAAGCTTGGTGGTCCCGCAACGTTTTCCGGGCGAATCCGTGGCACGACAAGTTCGTGCTGCTTAACTTCATCGATCTGTACTACAAAGGCCAGCGCGATAGTGTCCTGGGCGTCACGCTGAACTCCGGCGACGATGGCGATTATCCGGGCAACAAACTGGTGATCCAGATTTGGAAGTACTCAGCCTGGATTAAGATCCCTCGCCTGCTCAAGCCGTGGGCCGAACAACACACCTTCACCAGCCTGAGCCCTGAGGCGCAAGCCAAGCGAATTGCAGAGCATGGACACCTTCACTACTACGAGTACCACTCTCGCCAATTCGGCTTTCATCTGACCACCCACGGAATTCACACCAACTTCGGTCCGAGCACTTGGGATTCTCGGACCACAAAATCTCGATACCGCTCGTTTCCATGGCGCGAATTGGATCTGGTCCTGAACGCCATATCCGACGCCGATGGAGTCGAGCACATCGAAAAGCGAAACGGTGTCCGCCTGGACTACAAGGAAATGGGCGCAATCAAGGACACGATGCCGCGCTACGTGTTCCTGCTGCGGGATTATGACGGCCAAGAGATCCGCGCCTATTGCCACATGGAAAAGCGCGTATATCGCATTGGCACTGGCTGGGTGAAGAAGTACTTCGGTGCGTTGCGCCCTACTCGCACGTTCATCGAGCTGGATATCGCCTTTGACGGCGAGACCGGGCCGGAGAAAGGATCTTGGAAAGGCGGGACGATTGGTACCGGCAGCCGGGCAGAGAAAGGCGACAAGCACGACGCCCAGCATCTGATCGAGAAGTACTGCGCCAGCACCCACCGAGCGAAAGGTGCTTCCTACTCGATGACCTTCATCCGCCGCGAGCCTGACGCCCCGTACACAAACGAGACGTACCGGAAGGCATCTGCTGAGCGACGCGGCGAAACGTACGCCCCGCTGTCCTGACCCTATCACCACCTTCTGCCGCCACGCGCGGCATGGAGCATCAATATGGAAACCGAAATTCTCTCGGACGAAGAGCTGGCGGATCTCACCGGCTACAAGGCCAGGGCCTACCAGCGGCGCTGGCTGACAGATCGCCATTGGGTGTTCGTGGAAAGCCGCGGCAAGCGCCCGCTCGTTGGCCGGATGTATGCCCGCATGAAGCTGGGCATGCTCTCTCCTAACATCGCCGATCCTAACCCGCCGCCGGCAGCACCGGCATGGACGCCAGACTTCTCGCGAGTGAACTGATATGCGCCCCCGCAAGACCGAGCACCACCATCTGCCCCCTCGGATGTACAAAAGATCTCGACAACGCAAAAACGGCAGCACCTGGACGACCTACTACTACCGGGACCTGCTCGGTAAAGATATTCCGCTGGGCAAGGACCTGGACAAAGCCAGGATCAAATGGGCCGAACTCGAAGCCAAGGAAAAGCCGCTTGACTTGCGCACTATGAAGGGCATCTTCGACCGATACATCCGCGACATCGTCTCGAAGAAGGCACCACGCACTCAGAAAGACAACCTGTCGGAGATCAAGCAGCTGCGGCCGATGTTCGACAGCGCCCCGATCGACTCGATAACCCCGGCAACGATTGCCGGATATCGGGATGCTCGGACGGCCAAGGTCCGGGCGAACCGGGAAATTGCCACCCTCTCCCACGTGTTCAACATCGCCCGAGAGTGGGGGCTTACGACCAAGGAGAACCCGTGCCAGGGCGTACGCAAAAACAAGGAAACGCCGAGGGACTATTACGCGAATGATGTGGTTTGGGATGCGGTTTACAAGAAGGCAGCTCAAGAGCTGAAAGACGCGATGGACCTGGCCTATCTGACCGGGCAGCGACCGGCAGATGTCCTGGTGATGCGAAAGGACGATGCAGAGGGGGGATATTTGGGGGTGCAGCAGAACAAGACGCACAAAAAACTGCGTATTCAGATGACCACTGCCGGAGAGGCGAATAGCCTGGGCCGGCTGATCGCCGAGATAACTGTGCGCAATGCCCAGCACGTCTCGAACTACCTGATTGTGAGTCGGCACGGTAAGCGGATGACCGCGCCGATGCTGAGAAAGCGCTGGGACATAGCTCGAGAAAAAGCGAAGCTGGCGGCAATCGAGATCGGCGACGAACTGCTGGCGACGAAGATCGGTGAATTTCAGTTCCGAGACATCAGGCCGAAGGCTGCGTCGGAAATCATCGATGTCGGCGAGGCAAGCTTACTGCTGGGGCACACCAAAGGCGACATCACCGAGCGGGTTTACCGTCGCGTTGGCGCTATCGCCAAACCATCAAAATAGCCGGAAAAACAGTTCCAGAACTCAAAGCCGACCCCTTGTAGAATGCGGTCTGTAGAGGTGCTGAAAAATGAAAGTAATGGAACGGAAAATCGCTACGAGCATCGGCCCGCTTACGTCTTTGTAGCGGTCTTGAAAACCGTCGACTGTAACAGGTCCATGAGTTCGAATCCCATCGCCTCCGCCATATTTGATACGACAAAGCCCTGATTATTCAGGGCTTTGTCGTTTCTGGGGTTTGAGAATCGGCGGCGATTTTTCGAGGCGTCAGAAAACTAATTGGTAGCCGTTACAAACTTTCCCGCTTTGACCCTCTTCCGGCGTCCTGCCAACTGCTTCATGCCCCCATGTGGCACACCACATTTCCACTGCTGCGATGACCTTCTTTCATGGAGGAATCGCGACGCCAAACTCAGGCCGCGGGAATGCTTGCAGGTCGAAATGTCGACTTGCACGCCGGCATTGCTCGAGCCGGCGACGACCTGCTCGCACTTTCCGCCATCGCCTGACCGCCCAGCTCCCACATTCCACCGCCCGGACATGACCCAGCATAGGACACCCCATGCCCACGCAGCGGCGGACCAATATACAAAGTCAATTATTCCGAAGCGATCGAAGTCCTAGAACGACTCGCCGAGCTGCCAGATCGCTCTTTAGTGGCACGGTGCAATAAGGAAACGTTGTAATCGTAGGTCGATATCAACGGCACTGGCCCCTCGTTCCGAGCCATCCCGAGCCATTGCCTTGTTCGTTCAACGTCAAAGAGTTCGTTCTTGAACTTCATCTTCGCAACAAGGTTTGCTGAGACCCTGAAGTGTCCACATCCGGCCGAGCATTTGACCTCGGACCAGCATCCTGTCGTGTGAACAATTTTAGAAACAGCTTGGCAAATTAAGCATTGCATGTCCGATCTCCATTTCGATGACCAACTCACTGTAGCCGAACACCGGCCAAGGCTCCTCCATGCCAACAGAAAACAAACCGGTCGAGCCTGGCGTTGACCTGAACACGCCAGATGGCGGACGCGGTTACATAGCCCACCTGCTCAAGACCGTGCTCAAGCATCACGACTATCGTCATTACATCAATGGATGGCGAGGACGGTTACTGCCGGGACATCGTGTTTGCAGTCGAAGATCTCGGCGCGCAGGTGAACCCATGATCGCCTCATTCAATCGCACCCGGCGCTGTATCGAAAGGCCTGGCGTGACGATGAGCACTCCGAACTGGCGTACGACCAGAAGTCGAATGTCAGGCATTGCCTGAGCGTGGGAGGTGGAACCGATTATTGGGGTGACGGGATGGATGCTCACACCACCTGAGCGGACTGGAAGATGAATTGGCCTTTCCATGGTTCGTTCGAGGAATACCCGCATGGGCATGACCTTGCTCACTACCCGAACGCGGAAGGCTTCAAGCCGACGACTCAAACCTGCCTAACCTGGCCGCCAAGTGCGAGCTGGCATCCAAAGCAACAGCCTAACCCCTCTTCCACCTACCAGCCTGCTGCTGAACGGCGAATGTCACCGGCACCACTGCATCTCACAGGGGACTCCGTCATTGTCGCCATCCATTTTCATTCCTGGACAATTTTGCAGAAAGCTTTTGGCCTCTGCGCACGAGGTCATCTGCGAGCAGTATTTGCGCCCATCGCATTTGACTGGAGCCGAAACAGGCTTCGGCACAGCCACGACCGTAGAGATGATTTGGGGCGTCGATAGCCGAGCCTCAGCCCAGGACTGTAATTCAGGGGAAAGCTTCCAAGCCAACAGACCAACAACAAGCACAACCAAAATCAGTTTCATCTTGATCCATCCATGATGAGAGACCGTTTGCGTTCTCACGTTGCCTGCTTTCCAGCGTAACCCACAAATTCACATACAGCCTGCCGGTTAACGCCGGGCGAGGATAACTATCGCGAGGAACACGGATAGGAATCAACGGCGCCTGCTGGAAAAGTAGAACGCCAAGCTGCCACCGCACCTTCAGCGAGTGCCGCCAAATCAGTGGCCAGGCTTCAAGCCTTGCCGGTGTCTAGCTGTACGCCAACCTCACTGCCACCACAATGGGCCGGTCGCGAAATCGGGTACCGAGTCTTTATTGGTAAGACATTGTAATTGTCATTCCCGCGTTTACTTTGCCTGCAACAAAGGGTGGGGTAGCCCTAATATAGCGAGCAGTAAATGACTTGCGTATACGCCCGCCGGCACTTGTGATGTTTCCGAAGTCTCGTTGGTTGATAGTGCCTATCGTTGATGAATCAGGACCGAAACCTACAGGCAAACCGTTTTCCAGAACCTCAATAGCAAAACCTGATGCGGAGTCCGGTACTTTCGCCAATCCTAGCGCCGATGAGGTATTTGTGGGGAATGAAATATCGGTGAGGGTGTATTTCGCATTTACGCTTGAGGCGCCCGCCCCGCAATCTAAATCGATAGAAAAAGGGGTTTCCCCGGCCGTCGTTTTTGCATTCTCCAAGGATCCAATATCTACTTTCGGTAGTTTTACAATCCCTGGCACACTCAGCTTACAGCTAGGGTATTTCACATCGAGAGTCGCTCCCTGAGTCGTTATCGATCCCCAGCCATAATAATTACCAGGCAGGTGGATACCGTGCCGCATGACTGTGACGGGTGGAATGTTTATTATTCCCGGCTGAAGGAGTTCTGTGGCAACAAAGCGAATTCGAAACCTACTTTCCACAAAAGGACTATTGAATTCAGTATTGGAAGACCATATTTTAATTTCAGATGACATGAAAGGCACATGAGGTGAACTCCAATGGCCAGCGGCCATAATTATGCCAACACCCTTGACACCTGAGTTGTAAATAGCATACTCGCTTCCTTCAAAGTTTAACGTTTTTGCCGTATTAGTAAGCAAACTATTCGCGAGCGAGTAGAAGTCGGCTTTTAATGGATAGTCAATACATTTCCCGAAGACTCCTGAAACCTCATGCCAAGAGTTCGAAATGACTGTCGGCAAAGCGGCCTCCCTAGCCGCCAGCGAAAGAGCAGGCGTAGGAATTGTGACGTTGTCGAATGTACAGGTTGTTGCAGCAAGTAAATTACCGCTAAAAATTGCAGATACTAAAAGCAATGTTCTCATAAGGCTCCGGCCAAAGGTAGTCTAGGCATTCAGCTTTGCTGGGGTCATAGCTGTACGCTGACCTCACTGTCTCCACAATGGGTCGGTCGTGAAATCGGGTGCCGAGTCTTTATTGGTAAGACATTGTGATGGTCATTCCCGCGTTTACTTTTCCAGCAACAAACGGGGGGGTAGCCCTAATATAACGAGCAGTAAATGTCTTGCGTAGACGCCCGCCGGCACTTGTGATGTTTCCGAAGTCTCGTTGGTTGATAGTGCCTATCGCTGATGAATCAGGACCGAAACCTACAGGCAAACCGTTTTCCAGAACCTCAATAGCAAAACCTGATGCGGAGTCCGGTACTTTCGCCAATCCTAGCGCCGATGAGGTATTTGTGGGGAATGAAATATCGGTCAGGGTGTATTTCGCACTTACGCTTGATGTACCCGCTCCGCAATCTAAATCGATAGAAAAAGGGGTTTCCCCGGCCGTCGCTTTTGCATTAACCAAGGATCCAATATCTAATTTCGGCAACTTCACAGCCCCTGGCACGCTCAACTTACAGCTAGGGTACGTCACATTGAGAGTCGCTGCCTGAGCCCATATGTATCCCCAGCCGTAATATTTACTTTCGAAACGTATGTGTATGCCGTGGCTCACTAAAATGGTTGCCGGGATGTTTATTATTCCCGGTTGCAGAATTTCTGTGGCAACAAAGCGAACTCGATAGCTCATCATCGAATCAACGGGCGTGACTCCAACCACCCCTCCATCTGGTACATATTCACCTAACGTGAGAGGCCTATAATAACCGCTATTCCTAAGTTGAGTAGCCACAATCATGCCAACACCCTTGATGCTTGTGTTGATTATTTTATATACGCCTCCTTGAAAGGTGAATTCTTGTGCTGTCACAGTAGCCCCAGGACGTATGATAATGGTGAAATAGGATGATCCTGTTCCTGCTTGAGCGCCTGCACATGACCCCTTTACTCCTGAAATTTCATGCCAAGAGTTTGAAATCATCGTCGGCAAAGCGGCCTCCCTAGCCACCAGCGAAAGGCCACCAAGTATAGGAATCGTGACGCTGTCGAATGTACAGCTTGTGGCAGCAAGTAAATTACCGCTAAACAATGCACATGCTATAAATAATGCTCTCATAAAGTTCTAATACCGTTACTGCCCATTGTCCAGTCGAAGCGGACCGTATGTCTTTCTTGATTTGCTCCGGCCTCCATAAATCTACTTCATTTCGGCTTTCGTTCCAGACCCTGCGCGCGCCGACAACCAGCGCAACAGATCCTCACCGCTCATCGGGCGGGCGTAGAAATAGCCTTGCCCAGAAGTGCAACCCAGCTCCAGTAACAGGTCATGTTCTTCTTTATTCTCAATGCCCTCGATCACCACCGACATTCCCAGGCTTTTACCTAGCGCCAAAGTACTGGAGATGGCTGCCCGGCAGCGTGGCTCATGTTTGAGAGTGCGGATAAATTCGCCATCGAGTTTGATCTCGTTGAATGGCAACTGACATAACCGCTGCAACGACGAGAATCCCGCCCCAAAGTCATCGATCGACAACTGGCAGCCCATCATTCGTAACCGCACCAGGGTTTCCAGACTAGTGACTGGACTTTCCAGCAACCCACTTTCCGTGAGTTCAAAAGTCAGGCTGGAACCCGCCGCATTGTGAAACTGCAGAATGCGTTTGACGATTGATGTGAGGTCGCTATTGGTCAGTTGCGTTACGTGCAGGTTGAACGCCAGGTTTAATACAAAGCCATCGCTGCGCGCTTGTTGTTGCAGGCGCAGCGAAGTATCCATTTGTGCGAATAACAACTCATCAAGTAATCCGCATCGTTCCAGCACTGGCATGAACACCGCCGGGGACAGAATGCCTGAAGCAGGATGCTGCCATCGCGTCAGCACTTCCACGCCTTTCACCTCCCCGGTACTCAGATTCACCTTGGGCTGATACCAGGCTTTCAGCTGTTGCTCGCGTAGCGCTCGACGAACCTCATCTTCACTGGCCAATTCAACAGGCGCGCGAACTGGCGGCACAACATCCGAACCACGCAAGTGCTTTTTCAGCAAGACATCCAGAACAGGCGCCTGCAGCGGCTTACCGACATCACCGAGCATTTCCAGCCCCAACAACGACACGATCTGCTGCACCGCCCGACGCAGGTCGGCGGACAGCGAGCTGCTGATGATCACAGAGCCTACGAGCCCCGAGCGTCCGACTCGCTGAAGAAACTCCAGACCATCCATGCCGTCCATACACAAGTCACAGAGGGCAATGTCTACCTTGCCCACTTTGTGTAAAACATCGAGTGCCTGGACGCCATCTACAGCCTCGAAAACTTCCTGACAGCCAAGCTGGCGCAGCATGCTGACCGCGACTGAACGCTGAAAATCATGATCTTCGAGCACCAGTACACGTAGAGGAAGACGCTTCATGGAAATCAGCTCAGTGATGGGGGGCGAACCATCCTGCCTAAAGCTGAAACAAATCTAATTAGGAAATATCTGACATTCGCGAGGATAAATCTTACGTCGATGAATTTCTCTGGCGAGACCCCAATGCAATATGAGCCGTTGAGCATGCCTCAGTTCGCGCGGATAGCTTGTTCCACGCGCCGAACAAACTGATCGACTTCGACTGCACAATCGTGGCCAGAGCTCTCGACCAATCTCTCCACTTCTCGACAAAGAACAATGAGGCTTTTGGCTTTGCCGACCGCAAGAGCGCCACGAATCCGGTGCAACAATCTAACGGTTTTTGCAGCGTCGGCTTCGTTCATCGCGGATTTCAATCCGCTCAAATCTTCACGAATGGTGAGCATAAAGAGTTCAACCATGCGCTCTGGAATCTGAATCCGGTCTTGAGGGCCCGTAGCCTCGATCACTTGTGCGTGGTCGAGCACTGGCTGATTCATCGTACTTTTCAGGCTCAAGTAAAGGCCCTGAATGTCGATGGGTTTGGTCAACCAATTGTTCATGCCAGCATGTATGCAGCGCTCGCCTTCCTCTCGCAATGCATTGGCAGTAACGCCGATTATGGGTATCTCCAGATCCCGCTGTCTTACGGACTCCGTAAAGTCATAACCGTCCATGACGGGCATGTTGACGTCAGTGACGATCAGGTCATAGCGTCCGTGTTCAAGAGCTTTCAGCGCTTGAATACCATTCGATGCCACCTCGACCGTACAACCGATGGCTTGCAGTTGCTCTTTCATCAACCGCTGATTGACCGGGCTGTCTTCAGCCAGTAGCACGTTAAGGCCCAAATGACGTTTATCGGGGGCGATTGCATTGACAATGGGCTCGGGCATGGCACCGGTGACGGCCATGGCGAGGGCCTGGCGCATGCCCGAGAGGCTGTGCTGACTGACCAGAATATCTTTGCCAATGACTTGCGGCACTTCACTGAAGTCATGCTGGGCAAAGACTTTGACGCCCCCCCAATCAAGCACTGGCAATTGTTCAGGCATGACTTCCAATAGCGCATCGTGGAATGCCTGGACTTGAGTCGAAACAATCACGCCCAGACGCTCCAGCCATGCAGTCAGACTCTGCGTCAATGCCGGGTACGGCGTGCGCACCAATACGTTCTTACCGGATAACAGTTGATCGGACACAGGGATCATCGCCGGTTTCAGGACATCCACCGTTAACGCGAAAGTGAACTCGCTGCCCTCTCCCGTTTGACTGCTGACCCTGAGGGTTCCGCCCATCATCTGGCTGAGCATGGAACATATGGGAAGGCCCAACCCTGTGCCCTTGATCGTGTGTTGCTTGCTGTTGGCCTGGAAAAAACGCTCGAACAAGCGCTCCTGGTGAGCTGGTGAAATACCCGGCCCGGAATCGACGACTCGCCACTCCAATCCGACTTGACCATTAGGGTTGTGGGTCACAGCCACAAAAACCGCTACCTGCCCACTGTCGGTGAACTTGATTGCATTGCTCAGCAGATTACTGATGATTTGCCGAATACGAAGACTGTCCCCTGATACCTCTTGAGGCAGGGCCGGATCGATGCAACAAAAAAGCGATAAGCCCTTACTCGCAGCGGTACCTGCGAAGAGGCGAATGATGTCTTCGATAAGGTCCAGCGGATTGAATTTGATCGGCTCAAGCACCAGTTGTCCTGCTTCGATTTTCGACAGATCCAGGACATCGCTGATCAAATGCAGCAGAACGTCGGAGGAACTGTTTATCGTCGCGAGATAGGCTCGTTGTCGCTCTTCCAGTTCTGTCATGCCCAGTAATTCGAGCGTTCCAAGTACACCGTAAAGCGGCGTGCGAATTTCGTGGCTGATCGTTGCCACGAAGTTGCTTTTTGCTTCGTTGGCCGCGTCCGCGGCCTTGCGCGCAAACACCAGAGTTGCCGCCGCCTCGCGATGGGAAGTGATGTCCGTGAAGGTGCACAGCAAAACCCGCTCGCCCTGATAATCTGTCGGGGCAAAACGAACATGCAGCGATCGTTCAACCGTCATCAGGCAACCTTCACCCGAGAGCGCCTGATCCTGGTCGAACATAGGCCAGTCGCGCATCAAGTCGTGAAGATCTCCGGCATCACCGAGCCACTCGGTAAACAGCTCGTTTTGGGTGACCTGCTCCAAACCCTCCGCTCTTATAACGCACAAGGCCAGCGGCACCGTTTGCAGCAGTGAATGATTAAAGTCGTGATTAACCAACAACTCCCGATAGTCCGTACTTGCAGGGACCAGGACACGACGCCGATACCAGTTAATCAGCCACCAGCCACCGAACACACACACCATCAACAAACCCGTCAGCCCCAGTAGCGGCCATCTCGCGTCGTGAATAAGTCGCTCATAACTGATGTAATACAGCGCCTGCCAGGTTCCAATAGTGCCGGCACTACGCTTGATCAGCAGACCGGAGGTGGTCAGGTGCAGGCCGTTTTCGTATTCACGAATATCAGTGTTCTGTGAACCGACCAGCACGCTACCGTCAGGTGCTATCAAATCAATCGATTCAAACGCGGGCAAATTGTAAAACTGCTTGTCGATACTGATGCCGAAGGCATTGAACTCATTGAGTTCCAGCAGGGTCGCCACGATTATTTCCGGGGGGTTGTGGCCATCTGCACTGTATTCATGGGATTGGTCGGAGATATAGGCCAGCAGTTCCCGTCGGCCATCCGCCAGAAAGCGTCTACCGGGTGTCCAGTGCACAATCAAATCGCTTTTTTTGGGCGGATTCCTGGCAATAGTTGCCTTGACCTTTTCGATGACCGGCAACAACGCGGGCTCTGAATCCGCAGGCTCCGCGTCAATCGAGGGCACCGCTACATCAAAACCATCTTCCAGATCGAACAAAAACATCTGAGGCGCGGTAAACGATGATCCACCCCAGAAATCACTGTAGACATTGGCCATGCCACGAGCTTGATCCAGTTCCCGAGCAACCGCGCCACTGACCAGCAAGTCGATGCGATCAGGCCCGAGAACCGATACCGTGGTCGAAAACTGTGAGGCCCTGCCCTCATAGAGGCGCAAGTCGCCCATTGGACGCTCATCAAAGACATAGCCGACGCTTTTCTCCGGTTTGTAATCAACCGAACCACTGGCTTTTATTGCTCGCAACAAAAACGTTTCGTGATCGTTGGCGCGCGCTACCAGTCTCAAAAAGTGATAGTTGACTTTGACAAGTTCGCCCCTGACTACTTTGTAAGTTGCCCAATAGCCGACAACTACAAAAAACAGCAGCAACAAAAAAGAAACGATCAAACCAAAACCCAGACGCAGGGAGATTTTTTCCAGCCGCCCTACTCTTGATTGCCTATAACGCATAAAAACTCAAATCAGACGGCATCAAGCCACGTCCGTAAACCATCAAAAAATCCCCCGCCACAGAAGCGTTTTCGCTCCCTTTGCGTGCTGACAAGCCATGAAAGCAGAGTCATTGAAGCCTGTAAGATTAATCCTACAAGCGCTGTAGAAACCGCCGACCGACAGTCTGCCTGAGCTGCGCCAAGGTTCACAAACAGTTTCTCTTACCTGTTTCTGACCTTGGAGCGTCCATGAAAAATTCGAGTGTGAAAAATCTGGATTTGCTCGACCGCGCTCGATTGTCGACAGCAGAAAAAGATCGCAATCCATCTTCAAATCCACTTGTTGCGGCACCGCCTGCTATCACTTCATACGAAATATGCCGGGGGCTGCGTAATCATGAGTTCGCCTCTTATTACCAACCGAAGTTATCACTGAAAGATGGCACCATTACTGGCGCCGAAGTACTCGCGCGCTGGAATCACCCGCAGCGCGGAGTATTGAGCCCGTCGCAGTTTTTACCGGCGATACAGCACCACAACCTGATCGACGAGCTGTTTTTTGAAATGCTCGAACAGGGCGTATTGCTGAGAAGGACCTTGTCGGCGTTCGGCTTTCCCATGGAACTCGCCTTTAACCTGCAACCTTCGCAACTGGGCTGCAAGTCATTTTCCAACACGATCCGTCATTGGCTTGAACAGTATCAATGCCCCGCCAGCCGAATCACGTTTGAAGTCACCGAAACCGGCTCAATGCACTTGTCGCCGGCTTGCCTGAAGAACCTGTTGCAGCTGCGAATCCTCGGTTGCAACCTGTCAATGAACGACTTCGGCACCGCGTTTTCCTCCCTCGAACACTTGTGCGACCTGCCCTTCAATGAGTTGAAGCTGGAAGGTTCTTTCGTGCAACGCCTGCACTCTCATCCCTCCTGCCGGATCGTGGTGGAAAACACCATTCAACTGGCAAACACCCTCGGCCTGTCGCTGGTTATCGAAGGCGTGGAAACCGTCGCGCAAATGAAAGAACTGGAAGCTCTGGGCTGCCCGATGGTTCAAGGCTTTGCGATTGCCCGACCGATGCCGGAGCAGCAGTTCATCGACTATTGCCTGCAATACATCGCCCTGCCCCGAAACACCTCGCTCTGCGCGTGATGCTCACTACGCCTTGCCCGGCATCTCGCAGTTCCACCACCACGGGCACCTGCCTGCCAAGAAGACATTCAATGTTCAGCGCCAAATCCGTTTTAACTTTTCTTCTCGTGTGCCTGAGCTCGCTGATTGCGAGCAGTCGAACCCTCGCCGACCCGGCCGGAGGCTATCTCCATCTGACCAGTCAATTGGCCAGCGAGCCGCAAAAGTTGCAACTGGCCCCCGAGGATTGGGCCTGGCTTCGTGAACGGCGCAGTCTGACGCTGGGTGTACCGGGGACGTCCGCCCTGCCCCTCGACGTCATCTATAGCAATGGCGATTACGAAGGCATCAGCGCCGATGTCGTCACGCTGCTGAAGCAACAACTGGGTATCGAAATCAAGGTCCTGGGGTTCGCTACGCGCCAGGAAGCACTGACGGCGTTGCAGGCCGGGGAAATTGATCTGATCAGCCGCTCCAGTGTCTACGAACATCATCACCCGGAAACCGCCCTGAGCATCCCTTATGCAGTGAATGCGCCTTCGTTGTATCGACGCCCCGGGGATAACCGTCCAGTCCCGGACGATCTGCGCGGCATGACCATCGCCGTGGCGAAAAACTACATCCCGTCGGAGCTGTTCCGCAGCCGCTATCCCGAGGCTCGGATCATCACCTTCAACAATAATATCCAGGCGATGGCCGCCGTGGCGTTTCAGGGGCTCGACGGATACATCGGTGATTCGCTTTCCGCCCATTACATGATCAATCACAGTTTTTTCAACTTCCTGAAGTTTTCGCAATTCATCAAGCTCGACGCCGGCGGATACGGTTTTTTGCTCAGGGGCGATGAGGGTCGGCTCTTGAACATACTCAACTCCACCCTGTCATCTTTCGGCACTTTGAAAATGAGCTATCTGGTCAAACGCTGGACCGGTGGCGGCACGGTGATACCGGAAGACCGGGTGACGCTGTCGGACCAGGAGAAACGCTGGCTTGCCAGGCATCCTGTTGCACGCCTGATGATCAATGATGACATGGCGCCTTCGGCCTACTTCGATGCCCGCGGTCGATTTAATGGCGTGGTCTCGGACCTCTTCGAAACCATCACCCAGCGCACCGGCCTGCGCTTCGAAATATTGCGCACATCAAGCTTCCAGGGCGTTCAGGATGCGCTGCGTGAAAACGAAGCGGATCTGGCGCTCCTGACCCCCAGTGCCGAACGCCAGGAAACACTGCGATTCAGCCATCCTTTTGCTACCAGCTCGTTCAGCCTCGTGACTTCAGTCGATCACCGGGACATTTTCGGTCTGGACGCCATGACTGGCAAACGCCTGGCGATTGCCAAGGGCCACGTGCTGATCAACAGCCTGCGCCGGGAGTACCCGGAAGTGGTCCTGCTGCAACCAGCCAATAATCTGGAAGCAATGAACATGGTGGTCAGCGGCGAGGCCGATGCCGCGGTGATGGCCCTGTCCATGGCCCGCTATTACACCGCTCGCCTGTACGAACAAAAACTGCGTATCTCGGCGATCCTCGACGGCGAAGACGCAACGGCGAGCTTTGCCATGCGCCGCGGCGACACCGAACTGCAATCGATCATGGACAAGGCGATCCTGAGTATTCCACCGGATGAGCTGAACGCGCTGACGGCGCGCTGGCGCTCCAACGCCGCAATGAGCGGACAGAGCTGGCGCGACTATTCGCGGGTGATTCTTGAAATCGTCGGTTGCGCGCTGTTTGTGCTGGCGATCTCGATGCTGAGAATTTTCCAGTTGCGCCGGCAGATTCGACGTCGTGTGGCGGCCGAAAAAGCGCTCAACGATCAGTTGGAGTTTCTGCAAACCCTGAACGACTCCATGCCGATTCCCATCTATGTCCGCGACCTGGAAGGTCGCTTGCTGTCGTGCAGTCGCAGTTATGAAGAGGTCATGAATCTGCGTCAGGCCGACGTGTTGGGCAAGACTGCACTGGAAATGCCAATCGAGCATTTTGAAATGGCCCTGGCGCTGCACAACAGCTACCTGCTCGCAATGGAAACCGGCACTCCCCTTGAGCAGCAGTACGAAATCTCAATTGCCGGCAACAGCCGAAGTATCGAGCATTGGATACAGCCGTTCCGTGATTCTTCGGGAAGCATCAAAGGTGTGATCTGCGGATGGCAGGACGTGTCCGAGCACCGCCGACTGATCCAGGATCTGCAACAGGCAAAAGAGCACGCCGACGAAGCCAGCCTGGCAAAGACCCAGTTTCTGGCGACCATGAGCCATGAAATCAGAACGCCGATGAGCGCAGTGATCGGCACACTGGAGCTTGCACTCAAGCGTGCCGATCAAGGCGTGCTGGATCGTGACAATATTGACGTGGCTTACGACTCGGCTAAAAACCTGCTCGAACTGTTGGGCAACACCCTGGACATCGTGAGGATCGAATCCGGTCGTCTGAGCTTTTCGCCAAGACGTTGCAGCCTCAAGGAATTGGTCGAGCCTGTGGCGCGGGTCTTTGAGGGTCTGGCACGGCAGAAAAACCTCAAACTGCTGCTGGAAATCGACGCCGGCACTACTCGGGACGTGTTGGTGGACCCTCTGCGCTTCAAGCAGATCCTGTCGAACCTTGTGAGCAACGCGATCAAGTTTACTGACGAAGGCAGCGTGGCCATCCGCATCACCACCCATATCGATGCCTCGCGTATGTTGCATGTGCAATTGCAGGTCACCGACACCGGAACGGGTGTCTCCGATGAGAACCTGCAGTTGTTGTTCCGCCCTTTCGCACAGGTGGCGCAATCGACACTCAACGCCCAAGGCGGAAGCGGGCTGGGTCTGGTCGTCTCGCGCTCACTGTGCGAAATGATGGGCGGACGCCTGGAAATGCACAGTGCGCTGGGGCACGGCAGTACGGTCAATGTCACGCTCAAACTGAAAACGCTTGAACCGCTTCCTTTGATGGATGACGTGCTTGTTGCCAAGCCCCGGCAGGCGCCGAGAAAAATCGCCCACGTGCTGATCGTCGATGACAACACCCTCAACCGGCAGATGCTGCGTGCGCAACTGGAGTTCCTCGGCTGCACGGCGGTAGAGGCGGAAAATGGCCTCGAAGCGCTGCAATTCTGGCGGCAGCATTCGTTCGATCTGCTGATCACTGATTACCACATGCCGGTCATGAACGGCGTCGAGTTGACCCTGGCGATTCGCAAGGAAGAACACGAGCGGCAGCGCCCTCGCCTCACGATCCTCGGTCTTACCGCTGACGCACAGCAAGAGGAAATCGATCGTTGCATCAGCGCCGGCATGCGTGACTGCCTGATCAAACCCGCCAGCCTCGGCGTGCTGGAAGAGCGATTGAACGCCTTGATTCCAGCGGTCGCGACAGCGCCCTCAAACGAGGTGTTTGTGCCTGCCTGCGACGCCCTCGCCGACATGCCCGAGGGCTACGCCGAAGCGATCGACACGTTGAGCAAAATCAGCATGGGCAACCCCGTCGTCGTCGAGCAACTGCTCGGGGAACTGCTGAAAAGCAACCGCCGGGACCTTGAGGAACTGCGCCAACTCAACGAACACATGGACATCAATGCACTGATGCAACTGTCCCATCGCATTCGCGGAAGCGCAGCGATCATGCGCAACACCCGCCTGATCGAGTTATGCAAAGCCATGGACCTGGCCTGTGTCGAAGGCAGCTTCGAGGAACTGACCGGCAAAACGGCCGAAGTGGACAAAGAACTGCTGCTGATAGAAAAGGCCTTCACCAAACCCCAGTGACAAAAAAGGGCTGGAGAGATGCTCTCCAGCCCTTTTCTTTTTTGCGCTTGAGCCTGGGCTCAAACCAGATCGTTACGCTTGGCCAGTTCGACCAGGGCAATCAGGTTTTCCGCACTCAACTTGCGCTGCAGTCGCACTTTATACGTGCTGACAGTTTTGTGGCTGATCAGCAACTCTTCGGCAATTTCCTGATTACCCATGCCTCGAGCCAGCAACTTGAGCACGGTGATCTCGCGATCCGACAGCTGGGAAATCTTCTGGCTTTCCTGGCTGGCAGCCTGGGAGTTGTCCCGCAACATCTGAATGGTATCGGCGGGGAAATAACTGTATCCCGACAGCACCGCTTTCACGGCCCCCACCAGTTCATCCAGACTGTCGTCCTTGCAGACGAAGCCAGATGCACCGGCCTGCAATGAGCGCACGGCAAAGTTACTGGTGTCGCCGGAAGTCAGAATCAACACCTTGGTGGAAATACCAATCGCCTTGAGATGCGCGATCACCGACAAACCATCCATCTTCGGAATGCTCAAATCCAGCACGATCAGATCCGGGAGCAACTTGCGGATCGCTTCCAGTGCGTCCACACCGTTATCGACTTCCGCCATGATGGTGTGCCCTTCACCTTCAAGCATCACCCTCACCGCCATACGCATCAGCGGGTGATCATCGACGATGACTATATTGCCCATGGTGTTTACTGCTCCTGAAGTGAAGACGATCGAGTGGCACGCATTGAATGGCGGCCAACATAGCACAGGCCCGAGAGCGCAATGCTTGCGCGCCCGGGCCTGTGGTGTTCAGTGAAATGAGAGTGTAACGATGTCATCAGCGCTCGCTAAGTGGTTACGAACGTGCAAACCACATCAAACTTCTCGTACATCATGTCTTTTTTCGCTGGCGGCACGTCGTAGTTCGCCCGGCAACTGCCCTGGCTCCAACGAACATCCAGTACACCTTTATCCTTCGCACCGAATACCAGCAGGCGCGACAGGTTGTCGACCACTCCACTGACGTTGCCTTTTTCGTCAAAGGCCTGGGCGCCAAACGGAATTTTCTCGCCGTTGTCCAGGCTCAACGTCAGTTGCATGCGACGTCCCGTTTCCGCTTCGAACCGACCTTTGACGATGGCACCACGGGTCGGTACGACCATGCGCGAAGTGTCGGTGACTTCCATGTCGCTACCCAAGGTGCTGGTATCGAGGTTGATCCAGTTAAAGCGATACGGTTGCGCATACGGCACCACTGCGTAGCCCTTGCCGTCCGTGCGTGCGGCGCCGGCTGAAGCGACACCGACATCGGCCACACCCGGGACCTCCACCAGAGCGAAGGTCTCGCCGACCGGCTGACCAAACGTCACGCCGCCACCGTGTACAACCATAGAGCCGGACGCACCGGTGTTCATATGGGTACTGCCCGGACCCTGGCCATAGTTGCCGTTGATCTTGGCTTTCGGGGTATCCCAGCTCAGACCGAGGTCGCCGTTGGTACCACCATTTTTGCTGTGACCCGCCTGGGCCGAATACATCAGGCTGCTGTCTTCGGTCAGGTTGCCGGCAATGCCGGACTGGATCGACGAATCGCCCTGGGACGAAGACGTTACGCTGGTGTAAGCCCTTTGCGAACGCTTGCTGCCACCAAATGGCAGGCTGATCGACGCAGTGACCTGTGTATCGGCGCCTTGCGTCATGGCTTCGCCATCGGTACGTGAAATGGCGAAGCTGTAACTGGCATCCGAGTAGCTGCCGCTATAGCCGAACTGCCAGCGGCGAGTGCTGCCTTGACGATTCCAGTAGCTGGTTTCACCGAGGCTCAGGAACAATGAACCGCGGTCGGCAAACGACTGGTTGATGTTCATGTCGAATCGGCTTTTCTGCCGTCCGTAGTTCGAGCCACTGAGGTAGCCTTGTTCATCGACGTGCTGGCTGAACGTCCGATAACCTTCGGTGGAGTAGCGATAACCGACCATTGTGAAGGTGGTATCGGTGGCACTGAGGGTCTTGGAATACAGGAAGCGCGCGCTTTTCCCGGTGTTCTTGCGTCCGGCCGCATCTTCGGAGGTGCTGCTGGTGACGTCAAACGACAAGCCGCCCACTGAAGTATTCAAACCCAGCCCGAGGTTGAGCGCTCGGTACTGCTTTGAAGTCAGCACGCCGCCGTAACCGGTAACGTTATCGCTGACACCGTACACCAGCGTGCCCTGGCCGAATTTCGGCGCAACGGGGCCCTGGCTCTGGTATTGACCACCGGCAAAACTGTACCGGGCACTGCCACGGCGAGTCATCACCGGCAGATACGAATAGGCTTGGGAATACTGGCGTTCGCGGCCATCGGCTTCGATGATCTTGACCTTGAGGTCGCCGTTCGAACCGCTGGGATAGATGTCGCTGATCTCGAACGCACCAGGCGACACCGTCGTCGAATAGATGACGTAGTCGTTCTGGCTGATTTCGACAGTCGCGTTGGTCTCGGCGATACCACGCACCACCGGGGCAAAACCGATCTCGTTGTCCGGCAACATGCCCAACTCGGAACTGATTTGCGCGCCGCGAAAGCGAACGCTGTCGAAGATATCTCCCTGCGTGTACAACTCCCCCGCCGCCAGTTTGGCTTTGAGGCCGATGAGATCGCGCTCCACGTAACTGCGGTTGCTGCTGAATTGATTCCGAGTGCCGGTAGAGCCGGTAATCGACGACTCATTGCGCAGGCGCCAAGCCCCGATATTGAAGCCGTTGCGCAAACCGATGTAGCGGTAGTCGTTGCGATTGCCCTGATTGATATTGCGGCTGAAGTTGGTCTGATAATTGGTGTAGAACGCAGTAATACCCTGATCCCACAGCGACGGGTCAACGTAGCCCCGAGACTGACGCTGGACATATGCCTGGGGAATGCTGATCTGCAGCGCCAATGCGTTTACATCAAACTCGACTGCCGCACCGGGCGCCAGCGTCGCGACATCAATGACGGACTGATCATCACTGTCCTGGGCAATAACATTTTCCCGACGCAAGCGGTTGATGTTGACGCCGAGGTTTTGCAGTACACCTAGCTTAATGATCGGGCGCACCTCTCCAGTGTCGCCAGACACTGCAAACTCGATGTTCTCGCGGACAATCAGAATCTGGTTGAGATAAATATCTACCGCGTAGCGACCCGGCGGCAGTGAGTTACCCTGCTCAAAGTATTTTAGTTCAGCCTTGGCCCCGCCCTTACTCAGGAAGTCAACATTGAATTCGACCGGAAACGCCGCGACAGGAACAGTCATCCCCAGGAGAAAGACGCAAGAACCACTTACGTAATTAACGAGGCTTGAATTCGCGTTCTTCCTGAAAACATACACAGGCTATTTCCTCTTGCAACTTCTTAGTCAACTTGTGGCTCCCCTCCACTACAGAAAGTCAACCCACGGACATGCACCCAACTATTATTCGAAAACACTCACCGTATGCTTAATCGGCGCACCGTAATCGTTGATGTTGTAATACTCGACTACAGACCGTTTATCGATGCTGCCTGCAGGCGCGCCCTTGACCGGAAACTTTCCGGTAGAGAGTGGTGCGACCATATCGGTGTCTACCGGGTATGTTTTGCCATCGCTTTTGTATTGAGTCGTGCCGAAGGACACGTGATAGAGCGAATCGTTAGTGACGCGAAGATAGCGCTTGCCACTTTCATCCTGAACACGCCATTTGAGACCACTGGCAGCTTGCGCCGAAGTGCCCGTCATAGCGTCGGGGCGATAGAACACCTTGATCCGTTGGCGTATCGCCAACTGCAAAGTATTGTCACCTTCGGCCTTTTGCGGAATTTCCTGGACATTGAGCCAGAACACCGATTCCTTGTCGCCTGGCAGCCCTTGCCCGTAATAGAAAACCCGCAGAGTCTGCTGTTTTCCAGTGGCGAGACGGCTCAGGGCCGGGGTTAGCGCAAACGGCACATCCTTGCCTTTGAAGGCGACGTCCGGCTCGATCCAGGACTGAATCATGATGTCCTGATTACCGTCGTTTTTAACCAGAATGGATGTTTCCTTGCTCTTTTGAGGATAAATAATGCGCGTGCCGCCTAATGTAATTCCTGCGGCGGCGACGCTGCTGTAAAGCAAAGCGATACCAGCCAGCACATATCTGGATTTCACTATCATCGTTTGGACCTTGAAGAGATGAGACAGAGAGGCAATTGATGTCTCTCTGTCTTGAAGACTTACTGGTAAGTCAGCGTGTAAGGCAAAGTACCGTTGGCAACGCCCGGAGTAATGGTGGGTTCACCGTTGGCAACATACGCGGCGCGAATGTTCAGATGGGCCGTGTACTGGGCTGCAGCACCTGCGCCCGTTGCAATCAACGCCGAGTCAAAACTGTCGCCAGCCGCCAGGTTCAACATGGTGTTGTTAGCAGCAAAGATACCGATACCGACTCCCGCAGCGCCGCCCGGGGCAATTTTCAGCAGTGCATTATTCTTGTCATCCACACCGCTGCCCGAGTACGGGTCAAACTTCATTTTCACTGTGGTCAACCCGGCGGCTGTATTGCCGCAATCCAGATTAATGTTGATTGGCGTGCCGGAAACAATAGGCGTGGTACCGGCATTTTTCAGCGAGTCAATACTGACCTTGCCCAGCCCAACGGCAATAACTGCATTGCCTTTATTACCGGTAATGCCCGTACCGGCACCGGCGGTGACACTGCAGGAAGCCGCGGTGATTTCGCCGGTGAATTCAATTTTACCGTCAGCAGCAATCGCCGAAGTTGTAATGAGCCCGACTGTGGTGGCAGCCAGAATACTTCTCAGGGAAACAAACATTGCGTATTCCTTTTACTGCGTAAAGTGAGCGCTTCTAGAACTCTATAAAAGAGTCGGGCAATCTTTACCGAGTGCAGCTAAAGCAACAATTGCAGGATTCGTCCTACCCCAATAGATAAATCTGTCTGGCGTGTAGGATTAATCCTACTTGCTTGGGAGGTTTGCAAAAAAAACCGCCTGAACCTTACGGATCAAGCGGCGTTGCGCGAGCAACCTTAAAACGTTTGCCATCGTCTACGGCGCAACAACCTGCGAGCACTCCACAGACCGAGAACAAGCAACGTCAGCACACCGGGCACCAGACCGATATTGATGGCTTTGAGCAGCGCGCCCAGCTTCTCAACCTCCAGATTCGATTGCCTGGCCACCGCGCGCATCTCACTTGCAAGGGCGGTTTTCTCCTGAAGGAAGCGATCGATTTCCTTTTGCTGATCGGGGCTCAGACCCGTACCGTCGTGATGTTCAGATTGCAAAAACGCCAGCTGTCGTTCGGTTTCATCGAGCTTGCCCTGCAACGTGTCGCTCATATCCCGAAAGCGCTGCCGAGCTTGTCGCAGGAGAACGTCCACAGTGGTAAACGTGCGGCTGAAGTGCCCCCGAGAGCGTAAATTGATCAAGGCATCGGTGCCGGTCAGGCTGTCCAGCGCGTTGAGCACAAACACGCCGTTATCAGCCCAGGCCGTGGGGTCACCGATGCGACCCCGAGCGTCAACCCACAGGTTGTCGCTGAGCAGATCGGTGTCGGCCACCACAATCACATTAATGTTTTCAGTCGAGGTAATTGCTCCAGGCTTGCCCTGTACCTCCGTCAGAAACGCTGACTGCGCCGGACCTTGCAGCCGGGCCGCGAGGGTGAAGCGCTCGCCGGAAGGTTTCATTTCCCGCGCCAGTTCGCCCGAATCTTTCATCTGGTCAAAGCGCGCAGTGCTGAACGGCATTGAGTACTCGGAGCCGCGCAACAAAGGGCTGAACGTAGTGCGCGAGCCCTCCAGCGGCTCAAGAATCCCCGCCGTGGTCAGGTTGATGCTTTGCAGTCCAGCGGTGGCAACGTCCTGTTGATTCATCGCCGACGCAGGCAGTGCGAGTGCAGTCGGCTGCCATACCGGATCGGCGCTGTCCTTGAGGTTGACGAACTGCCCATAGTGACCGTCGCCCAGCACCTTGCCAGGCACCTGGCGCACACCCCATGCCCGTAACAATGGCGCCAGGTCAGATGATTTGTCTTTGCTGGGAATGCCGAAGTATTGCTCACCGCGATCCTGCTCGCTGTACGGATCTACAAACAGCAGCAACCGACCGCCCCGCAGCACGAACCGATCAATGGCCAACTGGGTGTTGCGGCTGACTCGCTTGGGGTGTACCAACATCAGCACGTTGAGCCCCTCGGGAATCTGTTCGATTTCGCCGGTCAACTCCTGCACATCGAATGCCTTGCGAATCTCCTCGAGCACGAACCAGGGCGGTAACGTGCGTCGACTCTGCTCATCGAAACCACCCGCCAAAGGCAGGGATGACAGCAAACCGATGGGCGCCCGCTCCGGCTTGTCCAGAGACTGTAAAAGACGACTGATCTCGTACTCCAGGAACGCTTGCTCATCCAGAGAGAACAAGGGAATGCGTTGCGTATGCTGTTGTTGATCGACCGCCGCCAACCCGAAGAACACCTGCCCTTCGACCGGCCCCAAAGGAATGGCATCCAACCCGAATTCACGCGCTCGATCTTCCTCGACAGAGAACGCCTGCGGATCGATTACGTGCAATTTGAGTTTGCCGTGGCCCTGTCGCTCATACTCCCTGAGCAGCGCCTCGACGCGCCGGGCGTAGCTGCGCAGAACAGGCAGGTCTTTGGCAGCCCTGCTGGAGAAAAACAGGTAGAGATCCGTCTGACCGGGGAGCTGCTCGATAATCTGCCGGCTACCTTGGCTCAAGGTAAACAGTTGCTGCTCGGTCAGATCCAGCCGAGGCTCGTCCAGTAAAGTACCGACACCGGGACTGCCGGCCAGAACCGTCAAGGCTGCGCCGCTCAGGCACAGCGTGACGTAACGCAAGCGTCTCAAGTCCATGGCTTACGAAGCCTTCTTCAGATCGACAACCAACGCCGTCGCCGCCAGCCAAGCGACGATCTGTCCAAAGAAATAAAGCAGGTCCCGAGGCGCTATGACGCCTTGGCTGATCGAGCCGAACCGTGCGAGAAAACTCATGGACGCGCTCACATCAAGCCACGCCATCGGCGCCCATTGTTTAAGCAGGTCCAGTACCGGAGCCGAACCGCTGGCAATAAACAGCAGGCCGACCATGGCCGCCATCAAGTAAGCGACCACCTGATTCTTGCTGAGTGCAGACATACAGCCGCTGATCGCCAGGTAAACGCCGGCCAGCAACCAACTTCCCAGATAACCGCACAAAATGGCGCCATTGTCCGCTTCGCCCAGATAATTGACGGTGAGCACGATGGGAAAAGTCAGCAGCAACATCAGTGCGGCAATCAACCAGGCCGCGAGGTATTTGCCGACCACCACTTCGAAACGGGTCAACGGCAACGTCATCAGCATTTCAATGGTGCCGGACTTGCGCTCTTCAGCCCATTGGCGCATCGCCAAGGCTGGCATCAGCAGTAGATATATCCATGGGTGCCAGGCAAAAAACGGCGCCAGATCCGCCTGGTTTCGTTCAAAAAAACCGCCGGGATAAAACGTGCATACGCCACACAGCACCAGGAACGTCATCAGCAGCAGGTACGCAGTTGGCGTGGCGAAGTAGCTGCAGAATTCGCGCTGGACGATTGGCGACAACAGCCTCATGCGGCGCGCTCCCGGGTCAGGGTCCGGAACACTTCCTCAAGCCCGCCCCGCTCCTCCTCCAGACGCCGCACTTGCCAGCCTTTGCTGACGATCAAGGCGTTGATCGCCGGAAGAATGACTGCACCGTCCCGGGCCAGCACTTTTACGCTGTGCGCCTCGAGACCTGCCTCGATTCCGGCAACGCCGGGCAGTACCGCCAACGCCAGCAGATCCAGCGGATGGCGGCCGAACACTGTCACGGCCTGGTGATAACGGGATCGGCTTTGCAGTTGTTTCAGTGTTTCGTCCGCCAACAAATGACCGTTGTCGATGATCAGGGCACGACTGCACAGAGAGGTGACCTCTTCCAGAATGTGCGTCGAAATCACCACAATCTTGTCCTTGGCCAGCTCCGAGATGAGCTCGCGCACATGGTGCTTCTGATTCGGATCAAGGCCATCGGTAGGCTCATCCAGGATCAGCACTTTAGGGTCGTGCAACATTGCTTGCGCCAGACCCAGGCGCCGCTTGAACCCCTTGGACATGGAATCAATGGTGTCGGCGCGCACGTAACCTAGCTCGAACCGGTCGAGCATCTGCGCTACCCGCAACTTCCTTTCAGCGCCGCGATAACCGCGCACCCTGGCAATAAACCCGAGAAATCCCTGCACACTCATATCGCCATAACACGCGTTACCTTCCGGCAAATAGCCCAACAAACGCTGTGCCTGACGAGTGTGTCGGCTGATATCGAAACCGCAGACGGTAATAGTTCCAGAAGTAGGTTTGATCAGGCCGGTGAGCATGCGCAGGGTCGTGGATTTACCTGCACCGTTAGTGCCGAGAACCCCTAGCACTTCTCCCGTGACAACCCGGAACGAAATATTGTTTACGGCGACATTTCCTGAGAAACGTTTTGTCAGTGTCGAAATATCAATCATGGCTTCCAGCTCGCTAAGCGATTTTTCCGCTTCACATTTGCAGATACGTTTGTTGAAGCGAGGAAACATAAACCGCTGATTGATCCGATTGAACGGGGGCAAGTGAATACCAGATCGGTCTGTGGGCCGTGAGGATTTATCCGAGGCCTTATGCGCTTATTCCTACAAAACACGGCACCGACACTCGCTATTCTTTAATCGGCCGATAGTCCAGATTTTTGCCCAGCCTCGGAGCCGCGAAGCCAAATGAACTTTAGAACAATCACCGTATTGAACACCGAAGGGGAACCGCTGAACGCTGCAGTACTGTGCGTGTTTACGGCGGTTGTGATTGACAGGCGGTTTGTGATTTACAGCCTGAATGAAAATCTTGGTGGGGGCCTGATACGGATCTATGTGGCGTCTCTGTGTGACGACGGGGAAGCGTTACTGATGACCTGCATGTCCCCGAACGACTTCAAGATTGCTGCGCAAACCCTCAAAAACATCATAAACGATGCCCTGGCGCCGGCACCCCACATGACAGATGGGAGCTATCGGATACTTGACCTGCTGGAGACTCGGATCATTCCCGGGGATGTACACACCCACCGCACGTTGAAGGTCAACGAAACATGGGTGGAAAAGCTGTTGAATTTTCAACCCTCGCCAGGACCCTTTGTACAAACAACCATGAAAACTTCGACGCAGGATTTACATATCGAACTGGAGTGCACCGACTACTACTCGAAACTTACACGCTTTAACCAACATGAAGACGACCATCGTCAGGCTCCCCCTCCGCCCTTGAACAAGATCCCCCGAGATGCCCCCGCTGCTTCTCCGAAATCCATTATGACCCACGTAACGTCAACTACCTCCCTGACAGCATCCGAGGAAACCGCGCCAATGACCCAAAATTCCGTATCGCGCATTGAACAAAGCTTGCAGACACTCATGACGAACCTGAGCAACCATAAAGAGGCGCTGCAGAACAAACATGAGGAGTTCTATAACGTTCGACTTAAACAGGAGCGTCTTGACCGCGACTTGACTGCCCGTGAAGCCATGTTGGATCAACGGGAGGAAGAGTTGAGCAGAAGCGCTGCATCATTGACCATTGCCGAGGCGCAACTAAGTGAGTTGATCCACCTGATCAACGATGCCTCCGTTATTGCCTTGCCTCCAAAGTCCGATTGAAGCTTCAATCACCTTACGGTTGTAAGCCTCAAAGCCGCGAAAATTTGTGGATAGCTCGGCAATGAACCTGACTATTCCATATTCAGAGCAGTATTGAACGACCCTCGCCATGCCCCTGAACATCGTGAGCAACCGCCGTCTGGGTCAAGAGCGCACTGAATTCATGACCTGCTTCGTCCAGACAACATCCGGGCAAGGGTGTTATCACCGACCCAATAGTGATGGAACAGGCCAGCGAGCGCATGCAGGCCGATCAGCCAGTAGCCGCTGGTGCCAAGCCATTCGTGCCAGTACTTGAATCGCTTGGCCAGATCCGGATCCACCGACACCGGTGCCGACAGATAGAAGTCGAAATACGGCAAGGGCTTGCCCCCCGCAGCCAGCATCAACCAGGCCATCAGTGGCGTCACAATCATCAAGCCATACAGCGCCAGGTGCATCAGATGTGACAGGCCGGTCTGCCAGGCCGGCGGCGTGGGAGTGATCGGTGGACGCGGCGTCAGACGCCCGAGCAGGCGAATCCAGACCAGAGCGAAAATGCTTATCCCGAACAGCCCATGCAACCCCAGGAACAGAGCTCGCGCGTTGCTGCCGCGTGGCAGCAGCCCTTTGATCTCAATGCAGGCATACACGCCGACGAACAGCGCCAACATCAGCCAGTGCAGGGTGATCGACAGCTTTGCGTAACGATCTGTGGCTATCTCGCGGGTCATAAACACGCCTCATCAAAATTTAGGACGACTGCCGTGCGACAGCCTCTGAGCGGTTGCTTTGAACCGGCGGCACGCAGCCTGTCGGTCAAAACTTAAGACAGTCTGAAGAACAGCGCTCAACGAACCTTTTTCCACCTTCAGACTTCATTAAGAAATGCCTCGGATACTCCCCCCAAACTTATAGAGGGAGGCGTTCCGCCCATGCCCGATTTCGACTGGAACATTGCACTGCCGCTGCACTTCGGCCAGGCAGAAACGCCACAGATCGTCCTGTCCCGCGCCTTGCCGGGCGATGAACAGAGGCCGGTATTCGAGAACTTTATCCAGCAACGCTTTCGCAAGGTTCACGGCGCAGACATTCGTCAATTCATGCCGCAGTTGTTCGGCATAAGCAGCAGCGACGGCGAACTGTGCGCGGTCGCCGGGGTACGCCTGGGCCGTGACGAGCCGTTGTTTCTGGAGCGTTATCTGGACAAACCGATCCAGACATTGATCAGCGCCGTGGTGGGGCGCCCGGTGGACCCTGCCGGCATTGTCGAGGTCGGCAATCTGGCCGCCACCGACACCGGAAATGCCCGGATGAGCATCATTGCCATTACCTACCTGCTGGCCATGGGCGGGCTGGAATGGGTGGCATTCACCGGCAACATGGGCCTGGTCAACAGCTTTCACCGACTGGGCCTGAAACCGGTGACTCTCTGCGCCGCCGACCCGCAGCGACTGGGCGACGACCGGCACAGTTGGGGCAGCTACTACGAAAGCAAACCCTGGGTTCACGTCGGCAACATCCGCGCCGGCTTCATTCATCTGCGCAACATCGGTCTGTTCAGCCGGCTGGGCTTGCCATCGTCCCTTGACGGAGCCTGCCATGTCGCCTGAATGCCACCGATTCGAGCAGGCCTTGCGCAGCCATGCCGAGCACAAGAGCAACGTCATTGCCCTGTGGGGCGACACCCTGAAAATCGATTACGCCACGCTGTACGCTGAAGTGAAGTACCGCCAGCAACGTCTGCGTGATGAACAGGCAAGCGTCATCGCCCTGGCTCTGGACAACGGCGTCGAGGCCATACTCTGGGACTTGGCCGCGCTGTTCGAAGGCCTTGCTTGCGTGACCTTGCCCCCCTTCTTCAGCCCCGCACAGCGTGCCCACTGCCTGGAACAGAGCCAGGCAGAACGAGTGATTGCCGAACCGGAATTCGAAGCCGAACTGCTCGTTGCCGGCTATGAGAAAAGCGCCGAGTTCTGGCGACGCCCGTTCGCCGGCCCGAGCCCGATGCACCCCGGCACGGCCAAACTGACCTTCACCTCCGGCACCACCGGGACTCCCAAAGGCGTGTGCCTGAGCGCCGACAGCTTGTTGCGGGTAGCGCGGGAACTGGATCAGGCCAGCAAACCCACTGAACCACAGCATCACCTGGCGCTGTTGCCGCTGGCGATCCTGCTGGAGAACCTGGGCTGCTACGCCGCGCTCTACGCCGGTGCCACCCTGAGCCTGCCGAGCCAGAAAACCCTGGGCATCCGGGGCGCCAGCGGCGTCGATGTACCGCGCCTGCTCGGTTGCCTGGCCAGTCGTTCGCCCGAGAGCCTGATTCTGGTGCCGCAACTGCTGCTGATGCTGGTCAGCGCAACCGAACAGAACGCGTTCAATCCGCAAACACTGCGCTTTGCCGCCGTCGGTGGCGCGCGAGTCTCTAAGGACTTATTGCAACGCGCCCGGCACGTCGGCCTGCCGGTCTATGAAGGTTACGGCCTGTCCGAATGCGCTTCGGTCGTCTGCCTCAATCGCCCCGCAGCGTACCGTGCAGGTAGCGTCGGCCGGCCCCTGCCCCACGTCGAAGTGAAACTGGCCGAAGACGGTGAGGTACTGATCAAGGGCTCGCTCTTGCTCGGTTACCTGGGTGAGCCGGCCTACACCGACGAGTGGTGGCACAGCGGCGATCTGGGGGAGTTCGACGCGCAGGGTTTCCTCTTCCTCAACGGTCGCAAAAAGCATCAATTCATCACCAGCTACGGGCGCAACGTCAACCCCGAATGGGTCGAAGCGGAACTCACCCAACGCCACCACATCGCCCAGGCTTTTGTGTATGGCGAGGCCCTGCCGCGAAATCACGCATTGCTGTGGCCCAACCGCCCGGACTGCACGGACGAACAACTGGCTGCTGCCGTCGCCGAAGCCAACGACGCGTTGCCCGATTATGCCCAGGTGCATCACTGGACACGCCTGAATGAACCCTTCACTGCCGCCAATGGCCTGCTGACCGCCAATGGCCGCCCGCGCCGGGACGCCATCGTCGCGTTATACCGCGCACAACTGACCGAATTCCCCCATTCCGAGGAGCCCGCATCATGACGTTTTTCGACACCCTGCAAGAAGCCACTCAACAAGAGCGCCACGAACTGTTCAACCTGCCGATCATCCTCGATGCGCTGCAAGGCCAGGTCAGTCTTGAAAGCTATCGGGCGTTTCTCGCTCAGGCGTACTACCACGTGCGCCACACCGTGCCGCTGATGATGGCGTGCGGCGCGCGCCTGCCCACACGCCTGGAATGGCTGCGCAAGGCGGTATGTGAATACATCGAGGATGAATACGGCCACGAACAATGGGTGCTCGACGACATAGCCGCCTGTGGCGGTGATCGCGAAGCGGTGCGCAACGGCCAGCCCTCGCTGCCGATCGAACTGATGGTCGGTTTTCTCTACGACCTGATTGCCCGGGGCAACCCGGTGGGGCTGTTCGGCATGGTCAACGTACTGGAAGGCACCAGCATCGCCCTGGCGACTCACGCGGCGGGCAGCATCCGTGAGCACTTGGCCTTGCCGGAAAGCGCCTTCAGTTATTTGAGCTCCCACGGTTCGCTGGACATCGAGCACATGCAGACCTATCGCCGGCTCATGAATCAACTCGACGACAGCGCCGACCAGGCCGCCGTGATCCATGCCTCGAAAGTAGTGTACCGGCTTTACGCCGACATGTTCCGCGGTTTGCCGGGCCGCCTGGAAGTCCAACATGCAGCTGCATGAGGCCCGTGTGGTCCTGACCGGCGCGAGTGGCGGCATCGGCATGGAGATCGCCAGCGCACTGTGCGCCGCCGGTGCCCGGGTCCTGGCCGTGGCTCGTCACCAGGAGTCACTGCTGCCGCTGCTCGCGCGCTATCCGCAGAATCTGCACTGGGTGGCCGCCGACCTGACGTTGCCCTTTGACCGGCACAAGGTACTGGCCGCCGTTGAGGCCATCGGTGGCATCAACCTGTTGATCAATGCCGCCGGCGTCAATCATTTCGCCATGCTGGAGCAGCTCGATGACAGCGACATCAACGCCATGTTGGCGGTCAACGTCAGTGCACCGATTTGCATGACCAAGCTGCTGTTGCCGCAGCTCAAGCAAGCCGACAGTGCCATGGTGGTGAATGTCGGCTCGACCTACGGTTCGATCGGCTACCCCGGTTATGCCAGTTACTGCGCCACCAAGTTTGCCCTGCGCGGTTTTTCCGAAGCCCTGCGCCGGGAACTGGCGGATACCCGGGTCAGTGTTCTGTACGTGGCACCTCGCGCCACACGCACATCGATGAACAGCGCGGCGGCCCAAGCCCTGAACGATGCCCTCAAGGCCAATGTCGACGACCCGAAAACCGTGGCCTCGGCCGTCCTCCACGCAATCGCCGGCGACCACCGCGACCTTTACCTGGGCTGGCCGGAACGTTTTTTCGTGCGTCTCAACAGCCTGTTGCCCAACCTGGTGGATCGAGGCCTGCGCAAGCAATTGCCACTGATCCGCCGTCTGAGCCACAAACCCGAGAACGAGCAAAAACCATGAAAAAAATCTTTGCCTGCCTTTTGATAGGCGCCTTCAGCCAGATCGCCTGGGCCCTCGACAGCGCTGACCAGCAACGCCTCTCTGCCCTCCAGCAGAGTTGGGCGCACATTCAATACGAAATGCCGGAAAAACAACGCGAGCAAGCCTTCGAACAACTGGCCGCGCAAGCCTCCGCCTTCAGCCAGGAACGCCCGGCCGTGGCCGAAGCGTGGATCTGGAAGGGCATTGTCACCAGCAGTTGGGCCGGCGCCCAAGGCGGGCTCGGGGCATTGGGCAAAGCCAAAGACGCCAAGGCTGACCTGGAAAAATCCCTGACTCTGGACCCCAAAGCCCTGCAAGGCTCGGCTTACACCAGCCTCGGCGCACTGTATGACCGCGTACCGGGCTGGCCCATCGGTTTTGGTGATTCAGACAAGGCCGAACAACTGCTCAAGCTTGCCTTGCAGATGAACCCCAATGGCATCGACAGCCTGTACTTTTGGGGCGATCACCTTTACCGTCAAAAGCGCTACTCTGAGGCCAAGGCAGCGTTGCAAAAGGCGCTGCTGGCCGCCCCTCGCCCCAACCGCGAAACGGCCGACGCCGGGCGCCGCAAAGAGATCGAGACGTTGCTGGTGGACGTAAACAGAAAACTCGACTGACAGGAGTTCGCGTGCGTTTATTACTGATCGAGGATGACGTCGCCCTCGGCGAAGGCATTCACCAGGCCCTCGGGCGCGAAGGCTACACCGTCGACTGGATCAAGGACGGCAGCAGCGCCCTGCATGCCTTGCTCAGTGAAACCTTCGACCTGGCCGTGCTTGATCTCGGCCTGCCGCGCATGGACGGTCTCGAAGTGCTGCGACGCCTGCGCGACAGCGGTTCCAACTTGCCGGTCCTGATACTCACTGCCCGCGATGCCACCGAAGACCGCATCGCCGGGCTGGATGCCGGCGCCGATGACTATCTGATCAAACCGTTCGACCTGGCCGAACTCAAAGCCCGGTTGCGCGCCCTGCTGCGGCGCAGCGCCGGACGCGCTCAAATGCTGATCAAGCACGCTGGCATCAGCCTCAACCCCGGCACGCAGCAGGTCAGCTATCTTGGCCAGCCCGTGGGGCTGACACCCAAGGAATACCAGTTGTTGCACGAATTGCTCTCGCCACCGGGTCGCGTCATGACCCGCGATCATTTGATGCAACTGCTGTACGGCTGGAATGAAGAAGCGGAAAGCAACACCCTGGAAGTGCACATCCACCACCTGCGCAAGAAATTCTCCACCGACCTGATCCGCACCGTTCGTGGTGTGGGCTATCTGGTGGAGGAACGTCGATGACGTCGATCCGTCGCCGTACGCTGACGCTGATCATCGGCTTGATGCTCGCCGGGCTGGCGGTGATCAGCCTGTTTAACGTGCACGACAGCAACCACGAAATCGCCGAGGTCTACGATGCGCAACTGGCGCAGAATGCCCGCCTGTTGCAAGGCGTGATGCGCATGCCGTTGGCGAGTCAGGAACATGCGGATCTGTACCAGGCGTTCAATACGGCGCTGGGCGAGGCAGTGCCTCGCGGCGATGGTCATCCGTACGAAAGGAAAATCGCCTTTCAGGTGTGGAGTCCCAAAGGTGAAGTGTTGGTGCACACCGCCAGTGCGCCCTCGTTCGGCACGCCACCGAACACACCCGGTTTCAGTGATGTGGTGGATTTGAACAATCGTCACTGGCGCGCCTTTGTCCTTGAAGACAAACAAAATGGCCTGCGTATCTGGGTCGGTGAACGTGACGATGTGCGGGCGGATCTGGTTGATCGCATTGTCCGCCACACCCTGTGGCCGAACATGCTGGGCAGCCTGATCCTCGCGGCGATGGTTTGGCTGGCCATCGGCTGGGGGCTCAAGCCGTTAGCCGATATGGCCGCGACCCTGCGCGCACGCCATAGCGGCTCGCTGGAGCCGCTGCAAATGACACCGCTGCCCAGCGAACTGGAACCGATGCAGGCGGCACTCAACCGCATGCTTGCGCAAATTCAGGACGTGCTCGGACGTGAGCGGCGCTTCATTGCCGACGCCGCCCACGAAATGCGCACGCCCTTGGCCGTCTTGCGGGTGCACGCACAAAACCTGCTGGAGGCCGGCACCGAAAATGACCGACGCGAATCACTTGAACACCTGATCGCCGGCGTCGATCGTGCCAGCCGGCTGGTCAACCAATTGCTGACCATGGCACGTCTCGAACCGAAGACGGCAGCCAAAATCCCGCCCCCCATTGACCTCACAGCCACCGTTCGAGAAAGCCTGGTGCAGTTGACTCCCTGGCTTTTGAGCAAAGGACTTGAACTGGTTTTCGATGCGGATGATGACATCGGCCCGGTCAGGATCGATTCGGCCGACATCCACATTGCCTTGAACAATTTAGTGACGAATGCGGCAAATTTTTCGCCGGCTAACGGTTTGATCAGCGTGCGCCTGGAAAGAAAAGCAGATCGCTATGAGTTATCCGTCGAGGACGAAGGCCCGGGAATCGAAGAGTCGGAACGCAATCGGCTCCTTGAGCGCTTTTACAGCCGTGGCAATGGCCAAGGGGCAGGCCTGGGGCTGGCCATCGTCAAGGCAATCGCAGATCGTACGGGAGGGGAAATCAAACTGGAAAACCGGACGCCAACGGGGACCCGTGCGACGTTAGTGATTTGTCCTCGCTAAGTTGAGTTTGAGTTAACAAGACCCAGAAAAACGACAAAGCCCCGATTGCTCGGGGCTTTGTCGTTTCTGGTGTTTGGGAAAGCTTGCCTCAATCCGCCTGCACGGTGACTTGCTGCTGTTCGCCCAACCCTGCGATGCCCAGGCGTATGGTCTGCCCCGGACGCAGGAAAACCGGCTGTGGCTTGATGCCCAAACCGACGCCCGGTGGCGTGCCCGTCGAAATCACATCGCCAGGTTGCAGGCTCATGCAACGACTCAGGTAAGCAATCAGTTGCGGCACGTTGAAGATCAGCGTCCGCGTATTCCCTTGCTGGTAGCGGTGTCCGTCGACATCGAGCCACAGGTCCAGCGCATGCGGATCGGTGATTTCATCGCGGGTTACCAGCCACGGGCCGAGCGGACCGAAGGTATCGAAGCCTTTGCCCTTGTCCCAGGTGCCGCCACGCTCCAGTTGCCATTCGCGCTCAGAGACATCGTTGATCACGCAATAGCCGGCGACATGCTCCATGGCGTTGGCTTCATCGATGTTGCGCCCGCCTTTGCCGATGACCACGCCGAGTTCGACTTCCCAATCGGTCTTCTTTGAACCGCGCGGGATCTCGATGTTGTCGTTCGGGCCGCAGATGGCACTGGTCCATTTATTGAAGATGATCGGCTCTTTCGGCACTTCCATGTTCGACTCGGCCGCATGGTCGGCGTAGTTCAGACCAATGCAGACGAATTTGCCGACCTGGCCGACGCAGGCGCCTATCCGTGGCTTACCGGCAACGATGGGCAGGCTGGACGGATCGATGGCGGCAAGCGTCGCCAGGCTTTCCGGGCTCAGGGCCAGTCCGGCGATGTCCGGTACATGCGCCGAGAGGTCGCGGATCTGATTATCGGCATCCAGCAGGCCCGGTTTTTCCGAACCTTTTTCGCCATAACGCAACAGTTTCATTTAGTTCTCCTGCTCAAACCGAAAGTGCGAAGCGGGTTTCAGATGCTCATGCCGCCATCGATGACATGCACACCGCCTGTGGTGTAGGCGGACGCATCGCTGCCCAGGTACAAAGCCAACTGGGCGATCTCGTCGGCACTGCCGATGCGACCCATGGGTTGGCGGTCAAGAAATTGCTGGTAGACCCGTGCTTCGTCGACGCCTTGTTGCGCGGCCTGTGCGGCAATGCGCTGACGCAGCGACGGCGATTCCACGGTACCGGGGCAAATGGCGTTGCAGCGAATGCCCTGACTGATGAAGTCGGCGGCAACCGCCTTGGTCAGCCCTACCACCGCCGCTTTGCTGGCAGCATAGGCAAAACGGTTGGGCACGCCCTTGATGCTGGAAACCACCGATGACATGTTGATGACTGATCCACCTCCGCGTTCCAGCATGCCCGGCAGGAACGCGCGGATCATGCGGTACATGGCGGTGACGTTGATGTCCATCGACCGCGCCCAGTCCGCTTCATCGCATTCGAGAATGTTGCCACTGTGCACGTAGCCTGCGCAGTTGAACAGCACGTCCAGTGCGCCGATGCGCTCACTGATTTCGCTGATGGCGGTGGTCGAGGTCACGTCCAGGGTAATCGCCGTTATGCCTTCAAGCCCTTCCAGCCTGCTGATATCGAGGTCCGTGGCAAACACTTCGGCACCGGCCCGGGCAAAGGCAATGGCGCTGGCCATGCCGATACCCTGCCCCGCCGCCGTGATCAGCACCCGTTTGTTCTGCAGGTTCATGCAGCCTCCAGCTTCGCGGTGAGGGGTGCTGTTTTAGGGGTTCTGCCGAGCATCGACGCGGGAATGGCGAGGATCAGCCCGCCGCTGACGAACAAGCACAGCGCCAGAACGTAGGTGCCGTTGTTGATATTGCCTGTCAGGTTTTCAGCGACGGCGGTGATCATCGAGCCGGTGAAACCGGAGAGGTTGCCGAAGGCGTTGATCATGCCGATACCCGCCGCAGCGGCGACGCCGGAAAGCACGGTCCCCGGCAGGGTCCAGTAAATCGGCATCAGGCTGAGGATCCCCGAGGCAGATACGCTGAGGAACAACACGGACAACACCAGGTTGTCGGCGAAATACGCGCTCAGGATCAACCCCAAACCACCGATGAAGGCCGGAATCGCCGCGTGCATACGACGCTCACCGGTCCGGTTGGAGTGCCGTGCGTTGAGCAGCATCGCAACCGTGGCAATCGAATAGGGAATGGCGGTCAGGAGGCCAATGTGCAAGCTGTTGGTGATGCCGGTGCTCTTGATGATCGAGGGCATCCAGAACGCCAGGCCGTAGAAGCCGGTGTTGAAGGTCAGCAGGATCAGGACCAGCAACCACACCCGTGGATTGAAAAACACCTCGCTCAGGCGCGAAGCCTTGCCCTGGTTATCGGTTTGCAGATTGGCCTTGAGCAAGGCTTTCTCCGCAGCGGACAGCCATTTGGCGGAGTCGATGTTGTTGGCCAGGCAGACGATGACGACGAACGCCATGATGATCGAGGGAATGCCTTCGATGATCAGCATCCATTGCCATCCGGACATGCCCTGCACGCCTTGCATGCTGCTCATCAACCAACCGGAAAGGATCCCGCCCAGGGTCAGGCTGACCGGCAAAGCCATCAGGAACCCGGACATCACCCGGCTTTGCCGATGGGTCGGAAACCAGTAGTTGAGGTACAGAATCACACCCGGGAAAAAGCCGGCTTCACAGATGCCCAACAAGAAGCGCAGCACGTAGAACATCGTGCTCGATTCGATGTGGAAGAAACCCGCCAGCGGTACGGTGAACGCCACGGCCATGGAGATTACGGCCCAGGTCAACATGATCCGGGCAATCCAGAAGCGCGCGCCGTAGCGATGCAGCAACAGGTTGCTTGGCACTTCAAACAGGAAGTAGCCCCAGAAGAACATACTGGCGCCCAAGGCATAGACGGTGTTGCTGAACTGCAGCTCGTTGAGCATGTCGAGTTTGGCAAAGCCGATATTGACCCGGTCCAGGTAAGCCGCCATGTAACACAGGAGCAGGACAGGAAGAATTCGCCAGATCACCTTGCGGTAGGTCCGGTCTTCAAATTCGAGTGCGCTGGCCTGCGCCTGCGCGGGCAATTGCTCGGATATCGTTTGCATGAGGTAACCCCTGGGCATGTGGACATGCCTGATTGTTTTTATCGAATGGGTCAGGCCAAGTGAACCGTTCACTCGGCATAGCGCAATGACTAGAGTGCTTCGGTGGTTTTTTCTCCGTTGACCAGGCGCGTCAGTCCCAATGGGTTGCGGTTTTTCAGCGCGTCAGGAAGCAAGGCGTCCGGGAAATTCTGGTAGCACACCGGGCGCAGGAAGCGATCGATGGCCAATGTGCCAACCGAGGTGCCACGGGCATCGGATGTCGCCGGCCAAGGACCGCCGTGGACCATGGCATCGCAGACTTCCACACCGGTGGGGTAACCATTGACCAGTACGCGACCGACTTTTTGCTCAAGCAGCGCCACCAGGTCGGCGGACTGTTCCAACTCTGCCGTCTCCCCCAGCAAGGTCGCGGTCAGTTGGCCGCGTAAACCGTGCAAGGCCGCCAACAGTTCGGCCCGATCGGCCACCTCGACCACCACGGTGGCCGGACCGAAGATTTCTTCCTGCAGCAACTCGTTGCCCGTCAGCAGCAAGCTGGCATCGGCCTGGAACAATTGCGCCTGCGCCTTGTTGCCCTGCTGTGCCCGCCCTGCCAGATGAATGATCTGTGGATGCGCCAGCAACGTTTCGCAACCGTGAACGTAACTGCGCAGGCCGCCCGCATTGAGCATGGTTTGCGCGGGCTGATCAGCCATCAAGGCACTGAGCGTCTGCACAAAGTGGCTGAAGGCCGGTGAGCGAATGCCGATGACCAGGCCGGGATTGGTGCAGAACTGCCCCGCGCCCATGACCACCGACGCCGCCAGTTCGGTAGCGATGCGCTCGCCGCGCACTTGCAATGCCTCGGGCAGGACCAGCACCGGGTTGATGCTGCTCATCTCGGCAAATACCGGGATCGGTTGCGGGCGGGCGGCGGCCATGTCGCACAGCGCCCTGCCGCCCTTGAGTGAACCGGTGAAACCGACGGCCTGAATCAGCGGATGCTTGACCAGCGTTTCACCCACGCCGGCACCGAAGATCATGTTGAACACGCCTTCAGGCATGCCGGTATGTTCGGCGGCGCGAACGATGGCTTCGGCCACTCGTTCGGCGGTCGCCATGTGTCCACTGTGGGCTTTGAACACCACTGGGCAACCGGCGGCGAGCGCAGCCGCGGTGTCACCTCCAGCGGTAGAAAATGCCAACGGAAAGTTACTGGCGCCGAACACCGCCACCGGGCCGACACCCAGGCGACACTGACGCAGATCGACGCGCGGCAAGGGTTGGCGTGCCGGGAGTGGCAGATCGATGCGTGCACCGTAGAAGTCGCCGCGACGCAGGGTCTGGGCGAACAGGCGCATCTGGCCGCTGGTGCGAGCGCGTTCGCCCTGGATGCGTGCCGCCGGCAAAGCGGTTTCCTGGCAGACCAGGGCAACGAAATCATCGCCCAGTGCATCCAGCTCTGTGGCAATGGCCTCAAGGAACTCGGCACGACGGGCGGCCGGCAGATGACGATAAACCGGATAGGCCTGGGCGGCGGCCGTTGCCGCGGCGTCCACTTCCTCGACCGTGGCCTGAATGAAGGCCGTGGGCAAAGGTTGCCCGGTCGTCGCATCAACGCTGTGCAACACCACCGATCCGGCGGCGCTGCGGCCTCCCGCGATGAAATTGTGTCCGGACAGTTCGGGCATGACAGTCTCCTGACCCTGATTGAAAGCTGGTCGCTACTGTACTGTCGCGAATCGATTCTTTCCCAATGGCATTTTTGGATTAACCGATAACGATCCGTTATCGAAATGACCGATAAACCCCATCGGATTTAACTCGCCGAATCGTTGTTCAAACGGGCGTTGTCCTTGAGTATTTCGGCAAATTCCAGAGCCGCCCCCACCAGTTGCTCGCCCTTGCGGGTGAGGATGCCGTAGTCCTGCGGGACCAAATGCAAAGGCGTATCCAGCGTCTTGAGCTGACCGCTTTCGAGCAGTGGGTTGACCATGGCATTGGGCAGCATCCCGATCATCGGCCCACGCTGCAGCACCTGGAGGAAGGTCTGCATCGAAATGGTGTCGACGGTGTTGCGAGGCATGCCCACGCCGGCTTCGGCGAACGCGAGTTCCATGCGCCCGCGAATCGGCGTACCCACCGGGTAAAGAATCCATGGCAAGTCCACCAGTTGCTCCAACGAGATGGGGCCGACACCTGCCAGCGGGTGGCGGTCGTTGACCACAATGCAGAACGGTTCGGGAGCCAGCGGTTGAAAGTCGTACCGCTGCTGCTGGCTTTGATCGGTGAAACGGGCGATGGCCAGGTCCAGCTTCTTCTCTTCAAGCATTTCCATCAGGTGGTTACTGGTTTGCTCCACCACCTCGATCGACAGCAATGGCCAACGCTGTTTGATCTGCAAGATCGCCTCGGGCAGGGCCACCGCCGTAGCGGCAAATATTCCGCCGACCTTGAGGTGACCGTGCCCCCCCTCGCGCAGGCTGCTGATTTGCTCGACGAAGGAGCGCGCATCGTTCAAGGCGATTTGCGCATAGCGCAACACGTGTTCGCCCAGCGCCGTGGGCGGCATGGCCCGTGGTTGGCGCTCGAACAAGGCGAAACCGAGCAGGCTTTCGATCTCTTTGAGCATCTTGCTGATGGCCGGCTGGCTGAGGTTCATCTGTTGCGCCGCCAGGTGCATGTTACGGGTGCGCCCCAACGTGTCGATCAGCAGCAAATGCCTGAACTTGAGCCAACCGCAGAAACTGGAGAAGGACAGATCTGACATGAACACGCCTCGCACAGGTAATAACCGCAAGTTATCGAATACTGAATTTATCTCATTGGAGTTTATCGACTGTCCGTCCTAGCGTGAAGTCTTTACGAACCAGGAAGATGCCCCATGTCGCTATTGCTTACTCCCGAAAACACCCTGCCCGTCGATGGCGTCGCCGGTACCTTGATCGGCCGCGCCTGGGTACCAGGCCAGATCGCCGGACCCTCGCCGATCGTCCTGCGCGCCGACGGCGTGTTCGATCTGTCGGAGCGCTTCGCGACCCTGAGTGACTTGCTGGAATCGGACGCTCCTCTGTCGGCAGTGCGCGAGACACCGGGCACCTTCATTGCCAGCATCGAAGCCTTGCTCGCCAACACCGGACCTGACGCCGACCCGTCCCGACCTTACCTGCTGGCCCCTCTGGACTTGCAGGTGATCAAGGCCGCCGGCGTGACCTTCGCCGCCAGCATGATCGAGCGTGTGATCGAGGAGCAGGCCGGTGGTGACGCCGCCAAAGCCGAAGCCGTGCGGGCCACCGTGCATGGCGTAATCGGTGACAACCTGCGTTCGATCGTTCCTGGCTCAGAGCAGGCCATGCGTCTGAAAGACTTGTTGATCGAACAAGGCATGTGGTCGCAATACCTGGAAGTGGGCATCGGCCCGGACGCGGAAATCTTCACCAAGGCACCGGTTCTGGCCTCTGTTGGCAGCGGCAGCCGGATTGGCATTCATCCGGGTTCGCAGTGGAACAACCCGGAACCGGAAGTGGTGCTGGCGGTGAACAGTCGCGGGCAGATTCACGGTGCGACCCTGGGCAACGACGTCAACCTGCGAGACTTTGAAGGCCGCAGCGCGCTGTTGCTGAGCAAGGCCAAGGACAACAACGCATCCTGCTCGATCGGGCCGTTCATCCGCCTGTTCGACGAGCATTTCAGCCTGGACGATGTCCGCGCCTGCGTGGTCGACCTTGAGGTGCAAGGTGAGGATGGTTACCGGATGCACGGATCGAGCTCCATGAGCCAGATCAGCCGTGACCCGCAGGACCTCGCCGGCCAGACCCTCAACGCCAATCACCAGTACCCCGATGGTTTCCTGCTGTTTCTCGGTACCCTGTTCGCGCCCACCGAAGATCGCGATCATGTCGGCAGTGGTTTCACCCACAAACTGGGGGACCAGGTCAGCATCAGCAGCCCGTTGCTCGGCAGCCTGCACAATCAGGTGACCCACAGCTGCGAGGCGACGCCATGGACCTTTGGCGTGAGCGCCTTGCTGCGTAACCTGGCGTCCCGAGGACTGCTGCCACGCTGAGCCGGAACAGATTGTCGATTCATCCAATTACAAGAGAGACATGAATCATGAGTGACACCCCTAAACGCCGTCTGCGCAGCGAGCAATGGTTCAACGACCCTGCCCACGCGGACATGACTGCCCTGTATGTCGAACGCTACATGAACTACGGCATGACCCGAGAAGAGCTGCAATCGGGTCGCCCGATCATTGGCATCGCCCAGACCGGCAGCGACCTGACACCTTGCAACCGTCATCACCTGGAACTCGCGCAGCGGGTCAAGGCCGGCATTCGTGATGCCGGTGGCATCCCCATGGAATTCCCCGTCCACCCGATCGCCGAACAGTCACGCCGGCCGACTGCCGCACTGGATCGGAACCTGGCCTATCTGGGACTGGTGGAGATTCTCCACGGTTATCCGCTGGATGGTGTTGTACTCACCACCGGTTGCGACAAGACCACCCCGGCCTGCCTGATGGCCGCCGCCACCACTGACCTGCCGTCCATTGTGCTGTCCGGCGGGCCGATGCTCGACGGTCATCACAAGGGCGAACTGATCGGCTCCGGCACCGTGCTCTGGCACGCGCGCAACCTGATGGCGGCCGGTGAAATCGATTACGAAGGCTTCATGGAAATGACCACCGCGGCATCGCCTTCGGTGGGTCACTGCAACACCATGGGCACCGCACTGTCGATGAACGCACTGGCCGAAGCGCTGGGCATGTCGTTGCCCGGTTGCGCGAGTATTCCGGCGCCCTACCGCGAGCGCGGTCAAATGGCCTACGCCACCGGCAAGCGCATTTGCGAACTGGTGATGCAGGATGTACGCCCGTCACACATCATGACCCGCGAAGCCTTCGAAAACGCCATCGCCGTCGCGTCGGCGCTCGGCGCGTCAAGCAACTGCCCTCCGCACCTGATCGCCATCGCCCGGCACATGGGCGTCGAGTTGAGCCTGGATGACTGGCAACGGATTGGCGAAGATGTGCCGCTGCTGGTCAATTGCATGCCGGCCGGCAAATACCTGGGCGAAGGTTTCCATCGCGCGGGCGGCGTGCCATCGGTCATGCATGAACTGCAAAAAGCCGGGCGCCTGCACGAAGACTGCGCCACGGTCAGCGGCAAGACGATCGGCGAAATCGTCAGCAGCAGTCTGACCAGCAACGCTGACGTGATCTATCCCTTCGAGACCCCTCTCAAACATCGCGCGGGCTTCATCGTTCTCAGCGGCAACTTCTTCGATAGCGCAATCATGAAAATGTCGGTGGTCGGCGAGGCGTTCCGCAAGACCTATCTATCCGAGCCAGGCGCAGAAAACAGCTTTGAAGCACGGGCAATTGTGTTCGAAGGACCGGAGGACTATCACGCCCGAATCGACGACCCGGCGCTGGAAATCGACGAGCGTTGCATCCTGGTGATTCGTGGTGCCGGCACCGTGGGCTACCCCGGTAGCGCCGAAGTGGTGAACATGGCGCCACCGGCAGCACTGATCAAGCAAGGCATCGACTCTCTGCCGTGCCTGGGCGACGGTCGCCAGAGCGGCACCTCGGCCAGCCCTTCGATCCTCAACATGTCTCCGGAAGCCGCTGTCGGCGGAGGTTTGGCGCTGCTGAAAACCAACGACCGCCTGCGCGTGGACCTCAACGCAAGATCGGTAAACCTGCTGGTCGACGAAGCCGAAATGGCCCGCCGTCGCGCCGAGTGGACGCCCAACATCCCCGCGTCCCAAACGCCCTGGCAAGAGCTGTACCGGCAATTGGTTGGACAGTTATCGACGGGCGGATGCCTGGAGCCGGCCACCCTGCATATGCGGGTCATCGCTCGAAGTGGCGGCGAGCCGCGTCATTCGCACTGACGGTTTTTGCGCAGCCCTGCTATTTCGGCCGGGCAGAATCTGCTGATCGATGGCGGCGCGATTCGCTCAAGTCAGCAGGTCCGCCGCTGCGCATCGCTCTTCGAGCAAACGCACGAACATGGTCAGGCTTTGCGACACCGTGCCCCGGCGCCACACCAGCCAGGTTCGCAAATAGCGAAAGGACTCAGACAACGGCCACACACTCACGGTGGTGCAGCCCGGCATGCTTTCGAGCATGCTGCGCGGCATCAGCGCCAGGCCGGCACCGGAGCTGACACAGGCCAGCATGCCGTGATAGGACTCCATTTCGAAAATCTTGCCGGGTACTGCGGCGTCCTTGGCGAACCAGCTTTCAAAGTGGTGGCGATAAGAGCAATTGGAGCGAAAGGCGTAGATGTTTTCGCCGTTCACGTCTTGCGCGCGGTGGATCGGGGCATGGTTGAGCGGCGCGATCAGCACCATCTCTTCCTCGAAGGCCGGCACGCCCTCCAGTGCCGGGTGCAGCACCGGACCGTCGACAAACGCAGCGGCCAATCGACCCGAGAGCACGCCGTCGATCATGGTTCCGGAAGGACCGGTGGACAAGGCCAGCTCGACCTTGGCGTGCTTCTGGTTATAGGCGGCCAACAGCCCAGGAATACGCACCGCCGCCGTGCTCTCCAGCGAACCGAGGGGAAACGATCCTTGCGGCTCTTCCCCGGCAACCGTCGCGCGGGCCTCCTGGACCAGGTCGAGGATGCGGCGGGCATAGTCGAGAAAACTCCAACCGGCCGGCGACAGCCGCAGGCGGCTTTTCTCGCGGATAAACAGGTCCACGCCCAGATCCTGCTCCAGTTGCTTGATCCGCGTCGTCAGGTTCGACGGCACCCGATGGATATGCTGAGCGGCCACGCTGATGCTGCCGTGCTCGGCGACAGCTTTGAAAATTTCGAGCTGAACCAGATCCAAGTCATTCTCCAAACGTGAACGGTACGATCAGTATTATTCAGTTTCCAGAAAACAAATGCCACCGTAGTCTGAACCCATCCCCACCCCGCAGGACGGTGCCATGACCCATGTTTCCAGCCTCACCCATGCCATTTCGATCAACCCCGCCACCGGCAAGCAGATCGGCCACTACCCTTTTGAATCCGATGCGGCGCTGCAATCCGCACTGTCACGCGCTGCGGCCGGGTTTCGTGCCTGGCGCGGCACACCGGTGGCGCAACGCGCGCAACGGCTGATCGCCCTGGCCAACGTCTTGCGCAACAACGCAGAAGCGATGGCAACCATGATCACCCTGGAGATGGGGAAGCCGATCAGTCAGGCCCGTGGCGAAATCGAAAAGTGTGCGCAGCTCTGCGAATGGTACGCCGAGCACGGCCCGGCCATGCTCAACGCTGAACCGACGCTGGTTGAGGGCGGGAAAGCACGCATTGAATACCGCCCGCTCGGCCCGATTCTCGCGGTAATGCCGTGGAACTTCCCGATCTGGCAGGTTCTGCGCGGCGCCGTTCCGGTACTGCTCGCCGGCAACACCTACGTGCTCAAACACGCACCAAACGTGATGGGCAGCGCTTACCTGTTGCTGGACGCCTTCAAGCAAGCCGAATTCCCTGAAGGGGTTTTCGAAGTCATCAACGTCACGCCGGACGGCGTTTCCACGGCGATCAAAGATTCACGCATTGCAGCGGTGACCCTCACCGGCAGCGTGCGGGCCGGCATGGCCATCGGCGCGCAGGCCGGTGCAGCGTTGAAAAAATGTGTATTGGAGCTCGGTGGTTCCGACCCCTTTATCGTGCTCAACGATGCCGACCTCGACGATGCGGTGAAAGCCGCCGTCATTGGCCGTTATCAAAACACCGGGCAAGTCTGCGCAGCGGCCAAACGCCTGATTGTCGAGCAAGGCATCGTCGAGGAGTTCACACGCAAGTTCGTCGAAGCCACGCGCAAACTGGTGGTCGGTGATCCACTCGCCGCCACCACGTACGTCGGCCCGATGGCCCGCTTTGATCTGCGTGATGAACTGGATCAACAAGTGCGCGATACCCTGGAAGAAGGCGCGACATTGTTGCTGGGTGGCAAGAAAGCAGAAGGCCCCGGCAACTTCTACGAGCCAACGGTTTTCGCTGATGTCACCGACCAGATGACCTCGTTCAAGCAGGAACTGTTTGGCCCGGTCGCGTCGATCATCACCGCACGCGATGCCGCCCACGCGCTGGAACTGGCAAATGACAGTGAATTCGGCCTCGCTGCGACTATCTACACCGGCAACGTAGAACGTGCCCAACAGATGGCCGGCGAACTGGAAACCGGTGGCGTATTCATCAACGGTTACTGCGCCTCCGATCCGCGCGTCACCTTCGGCGGCGTGAAGAAGAGCGGTTTTGGTCGCGAGCTTTCGCACTTCGGCGTGCGGGAATTCTGCAACGCGCAGACGGTGTGGCTGGATCGTCACTAAGTGCAGGGATGAAGCCTTGAAAGCTGGCTCCAGGTGAATTTTGTGGCGCCTTCAAGGCATAAAAAAGCTGCCGCTTCATAAGCGGCAGCTGATGGTTTATCGGCTGGAGGTTCGCTGCGGGACTGAGCAAAACCCAGGCATGACCATTCTTCAAAAGCGCAGGATTTACTCAAGAAGCGCCTTGGACAACTCACGGACATGCACGCCAACCACTCTGGCCGCCTTCGACAGCGGATGCTGGTGGGTAAACGCCAAGGCAATCGTCCGTTTGATTTCCGGCCTGGTGATTCGCACGGCATCGAGCAACCCGCGTTCGACATCGTCCTGCACCGCCAGAAAAGGCAGGATGGTGAACGCTCCGCCTGTCGTCGCCACATCCTTCATTGCGTTCAGCGTGTCGACTTCGATAGCCACGTTCAACGAGAGCTGATGTTTGCGCGCCAACTGGTCCAGGGTGGTCCGTAACCCGTTGGGGCGAGAAGGCAGGATCAGCGGAAAATCCGCCAACGCAGCAAACTCGATCGATTGCTTGAGCCCATTGAGGCTTCCCGCTTTACCTACCAGGTACGTATCAACGACGCCGAGGGTTTCTTCGTCACGCGCGTTGGATATGCCGTAGCGATTAACGACTATCAGGTCCAGCGCACCTGCTGCCAGTTGCTCATCAAGATCACCGCTGAAGCCCTCGACCACATGCAGGCGTACGCCGGGGGCATGGGTTTGCAGCTTGGTGAACAGCATGGGCAGCAACCTTCTCGACATCGACGGCAGCACACCGATGTGCACCGTCCCTGCCGGCACGCCTGAGGACTCCCTGACCAACGTTTCCAGGCGCTCGGCCTGAGCGAGCAGCAAACGAATCTCCGGTAGCACAAGCCGCCCAAAATCCGAGACGACCAGACCACGCCCAGTGCGCACGAATAGCTGATCGCCCCACTCGACCTCCAGTTGCGCCAGTTGCCGGCTGACCAGCGACTGAGCGGTGCCCAGTGCCACTGCGGTTCGGGAAATAGACCCGAGCTCGTCCATCAGCAGCACGCTTTGTAGCTGTTTCAGATTCATCAACCTCGCCCTCAGCGCCCTCATCCAGTGCTCGAAACATAAACGACAGCCCTGCATCAAGCCATCACTATTTGATGTATCTGATATCGCCTTTATGACACTTCCAGATGGGTATGGCGCTCCCTAGACTCGTATCAGACCTGAAGCCAACGAGAGCCCCCATGGCCCATAACAATAAAATCAGCCCGGCAGCGTTATCGCTGTTCGACCCGTCCAGCGTCGCCGTCATCGGCGCATCCGAAGACCCGAACAAAGTCGGCGGACGGCCCATCCATTACATGCTCAAGTTGGGTTACGCCGGCACAATCCTGCCGATCAACCCCAAGCGCGAGTCGGTTCAAGGCCTGCGCTGCTATCCCGATCTGGGTGCGCTGGATACCGTTCCCGAGGCAGCAATCATTGCCGTCTCGGGCACTGCGGCGGTGGAAGCGATCAAGGCGTGCGCCCGTTTGGGTGTGAAGACGGCAGTGGTCATGGCTTCCGGGTTTGCCGAGACCGGCGAAAGCGGTCGCCAGTTGCAGAATGAACTGGTGGACTTCGCATGCCATCACGGCATGCGTCTGATCGGCCCCAACGCCCAAGGATTTGCCAATTTCGCCAACGGCGCGGTGCTGAATTTCAGCACCATGTTCATGGAAGTGGCGCCCGCCGACGGACCTATCGCCATTGTCAGCCAAAGCGGTGCGGCGAGCGTCATGCCGTACGCGATGTTGCGTGAGCAGGGTTATGGCGTTCGCTACCTGGCAGCCACTGGCAACGACGCTGACCTGGGCGTGTCGGAGCTGACTCGCGTCCTCGTGGACGACCCGCAGATCCGCCTGATTCTGGTGTACGTGGAAACGGTTTCGAACCCGATGCTGCTCGCGGAGGCGGCACACATCGCTCGTCAAAACGGCTGCCACATCGTGCTGCTCAAAGGCGGCGTGAGTAACAAGGGCGCTGCTGCCGCCGCGTCCCACACCGGGGCCATGGTGGGCCAGGATGGCGCCCTCGATGCGTTTCTCGACAAGCATGGAATCTGGCGTGCACACGATATCCACGAACTGGTCAACGCAGCACCGCTGTACCTGAGCGGGTTTGCCCCAGGGGCTGGTCGAGCGGTCGTGATGAGTCACAGCGGTGCAGTGGGTGTGCTGTGCGCCGATGCCGCCGAACGTGTCGGTCTGCCGCTGACCGAGCTGGCGCCGCCAACCCTGGAACGCCTGAAAGGTCTGATCCCTGACTTCGCCAGCGCCGCAAATCCGCTGGACCTCACCGCCGCCCTGCTCGGCAACGGCGGGATGTTTCCTGCCGTTCTCGACGTGCTTGGCCAAGACCCGGAAGCGGACATGTTTCTCATCGGGATCCCCGTGGCTGGCCCCGGCTACGATGTGCCGGGGCTGGCCCAGACCACTGCGAGGTTCATGCAACACACCGGCAAACCCGTGGTAATGACCGCGCCTCAAGCGGATGTCCGGGCGCAATTCCAGCAAGCCGGAGTGCCGGCCTTCCGCAACGAAAGCGAAGCGGTAGCGGCGCTTCGTCAGTACGCCCGGCATTGCCAATGGCAAGGTTCGCCACTCACCGCGCCCACGGCAACAACCGTGAACGCCTGCGCCGGCCTGCTTGATGAGGCAGACAGCCTGGCCCTCCTGGCAAACGCCGGGGTGCCGGTCGTCGAGCATCGGGTTTGCCATGACGCGGATAGCGCGGCCCGTATCGCCGCTGATTTCGGCGGGCGCATCGTCATCAAAGGCTGCGCTGCGCAGGTTCCCCACAAGAGCGAGCACGGTCTGGTTCATCTCAACCTCGCCGACCCGCAAGCGGTTCAGGACGCGGCGCATCGTTGCCTGGGCGCCCTGGACACGCTGGGTGTTCCCCACGGCCGGCTGATCGTCGCGCGCTCGGTCAAAGGGCTGCATGAATTCATGCTTGGCGTCGTCGTAGATCCATTGTTCGGCCCGCTGGTCGTGATCGGTGAAGGGGGAACCCTGGTCGAGATCCGCAAGGACACCGTTTCGCTGCTCGCCCCGTTCACTGAGGCACAAGCGCTGGAAGCGATCGATCAACTGCGCATTGCCCCGGTACTCAAGGGCGCACGCGGTCAACCACCACTCGACGCCAAGGCCCTGGCCCGGGCAGCGGTGGCGCTGGGTGATTTCGCCCTGCAACACCAGGCAAACCTGCTGAGCGTCGACGTCAACCCGGTCATGGTCATGGCCGAAGGCGTAGTAGCGGTCGACGCCGTTATCGAATATCGGGAGGCACCATGAGCATCAGTCATATCGATCAACAGCGCAGCGTCCTGGTTGAAATCGAGAATCAGGTGGCGCTGGTCACGCTCAACCGCCCCGCCAACCTGAACGCGGTGAATCAAAACCTGCGCAGCGCATTGATCACCGCGCTGACACAACTCAATGACGACCCGGCTGTTAAAGCGGTCGTTCTGACGGGTGCCGGTGACCGGGCGTTTTGTGCGGGTCAGGATCTGGAAGAAGCCAGCGCGGTCGACTGGAAGCAGATTGCGCCTTGGCTGAACGCGCAACGCGCCATGTACCAGGCCGTACGCGACCTGGACAAACCCTGCGTGGTCGCCATCAACGGCGTCGCCGCTGGCGCAGGCATGCAACTCGCGCTGTGTGGCGACTGGCGGGTTGCCACGCCGGACGCCCGCATCGGTCAGCCTGAAGTGAAAGCGGGCCTGGCAAGCATCGTCGGCTCCTACTTGCTCTCTTTGCATGTCGGCCTGACCCACAACGCGCAACTGTCCCTGTCCGGCGAACTCATCAACGGCCAGCGCGCTCACGAGATCGGGCTGGTGACAGAGCTTGCGTCAGACGTCCTGGGTGCAGCCATCGTCCGTGCACACTCGCTGGCGCAGCTACCCGCGACGGCCATCCGCCTGTCCAAACAACGCTTCCGGGCGCTCACTCAACCCGGTTTCGACGACGCCTGTACCGCCGGCATCCGCGCCCAACTCGAATGCTATGCCAGCGGTGAGCCACAGACCTTGATGAGCGCGTTTCTCGACGCCCGTGCACGCAAAGGAAATACACCATGACTGCCTATCAACATCACCTGATCAACGGACGCTGGACGCCCGCACAATCCGCCGACAGCACTCGCGTCTACGACTCGGCGAGCGAAGCCGGGCTGGGCCAGGTCGCCCATGGCACATCATCGGAAATCGACCTCGCCGTCGAGGCCGCAAAAAATGCCTTTGCCTCGTGGTCAACGCTGCCTGTCAGCACACGGGCTGACTTCGTGCGCGGCATCGCCAATCAACTGGAAGAACACGTTGCTCAGCTTGCCCAAGGGATCGCCGCCGAGGTCGGCATGCCGCTCAAGCTGTCGCAGCGCATACAGGTGCAGGCACCGATTCTGGCGTGGCGGGCGACGGCTGATCTGGCGGTCGATTGCCTGGCGGATGCCCAGGTCGGCAACTCCGCCATCACCCATGTCCCGGTCGGCGTCGTCGGTGCTATCACCCCGTGGAACTACCCGTTGCACCAGATCACCGGCAAGGTCGCCGCGGCATTGGTCGCCGGTTGCACCGTGGTCCTCAAACCGTCGGAACTGGCGCCTTGCACAGCACGTGCACTGGGTGAAGCGGCACTGGCCGCCGGCCTGCCCAACGGTGTGCTGAACATTGTTCTGGGCGACGCGGCGACCGGCCAGGCTTTGGTCGATCATCCAGACATCGCGCTGCTCTCGTTTACCGGTTCCACCGCAGTGGGCCGACGTATCGCCGCCTCGGCAGGCCAGGCACTGAAGCGGGTTTCACTGGAGTTGGGTGGCAAATCAGCCTGCATCGCGACAGCGGATGCCCCTGCCGAAAACGTCGTACGCCACGTGGTCGCGTCATGCTTTCTGAACTCGGGCCAATCGTGCAACTCACTGACGCGCTTGCTCGTCCCCGTCGAGTTGTATGACACCTACCGTGCCTTGCTGGCTGACGCGGTGACTCGCCTGACGCTAGGCGACCCCATGGAGGCGACCACACGCATGGGGCCCCTGGTGTCTGCGGCGCATCGGGACCGTGTTCACGCCATGATCACTGATAGCGAATCCCAGGGTTTTGACCTGATTGCCGGCGGCAGCCAAGCGCCAGTGCCGGCGACCGGTTACTACATTGCGCCGACTATTTTCGGCCGCGTTCCGCCTCAATCGGCACTGGCACAGCAGGAAGTGTTTGGCCCTGTACTCAGTGTGACCACCTATGAAAGCGAACAGCAGGCCGTCGAGATTGCCAACGGCACAGCGTATGGCCTGGCCGGCGCGGTGTGGGCGGCCGATACCGATCACGCCCTGAGCCTCGCCCTTCAACTACGCGCCGGTCAGGTCGACGTCAATGGCGCGCCCTATAACCCGGCAGCGCCGTTCGGTGGCTTTGGTGATTCCGGCCTTGGTCGTGAGGGCGGTACGTACGGAATCGAGGAGTTTGTGGAAATACGCGCCATTCAAATGCCCGTCGCCAGCACGAGGGAAAAATCATGAATTTCAATCAGATCGAACTCAGCCGTTTCGGCGCTCAAGAGCACGTTGCCGTCGTGACCCTGATGCGCCCCGAGAAAATGAATGCACTGACCAAGGTGATGGAGGCAGAGCTGCGCGAAGCGTTCGCTCAACTGGATCGCGACGACACCGTTCGCGTCATCGTATTGACCGGTAACGGTCGTGCATTCTGCGCCGGCATGGACATCGATGAACTTGAGGTGCTGCCACCCGACGACATCAGTGAAATGGCCTGGATGCGTGCCTATGACATGAACCGTCGCGCCGACTACCAAAGCCGTTACTCGTATTTCCCCGGCGTCCGCAAACCCGTCATCAGCGCAATCAACGGCGCCGCAGCCGGCTTGGGGTTGGTACTGGCGCTGTACAGCGACATGCGTTTCGCCAGTGAAACCGCGGTGTTTTCCACGGCTTTCGCCAAACGCGGGTTGATTGCCGAACACGGCATTGCCTGGCTGTTGCCGCGCATTGTCGGGCCGGGGCACGCCGCGGATTTGTTGCTTTCGTCACGCAAGGTATCGGCGCAGGAAGCACTGAGCATGGGCCTGGTCGAACGCCTGTTTGCAGCGGATGCCCTGCTGGATCAGACCCTGAAATACGCCGAAGAACTGGCCCTCAATGTCTCGCCCCGCTCTGTACGCGTCATCAAACAGCAGTTGGGCGAGTCGCCTTTCCAGACACTCACCGAGTCCATCGCCCAGGCCAACCGGGAGATGTTCCTGAGCATCCAGAGCGATGACTTCAAGGAAGGCGTGGCGCATTTCATGGAACGACGACCGGCACGCTTTAGCGGCACCTGATTTATCCAGACAACCTTCAGAGCTGCCACAATCGCCAGAGTACAGCCGCTTCGACTGCTCGCTGGCGATCACAGGGCATTGATATCACGAGCACTCCATAAAAATAACAAGGAGTCAGCGATGACTATCCTCAATACCGCAGAACAGCACATCGGCGTACAGGACCCTGCCCTCGCCGAATCAACGTTCAAGAAAATCATGTGGCGGTTCATGCCGCTGTTGTTCCTTTGCTATGTCGTCAGTTACCTGGACAGGATCAACGTCGGTTTTGCCAAGCTGACCATGCTCAACGATTTGTCCTTCAGCAATGCGGTCTACGGCCTGGGCGCCGGTGTTTTCTTCATTGGCTACTTCTTCGCTGAAGTGCCCAGCAACATGATCCTGCACCGCGTCGGCGCGCGACGCTGGATCGCCCGGATCATGATCACCTGGTCGCTCATCTCGGCTGCGACTGCACTGGTTCAGACGCCGATGCAGTTCTACATCGCCCGGTTTTTCCTGGGCATCGCCGAAGCAGGCTTTTTCCCCGGCATCGTGCTCTATCTCACCCTTTGGTTTCCGGCCCATCGCCGGGGCAAGATGGTCGCGCTGCTGATGGCGGGCAATCCGGTATCCGGCATCCTCAGCGGCCTGGTGTCGGGCTACATCATGCACACCATGAACGCGGTCCATGGGCTGGCCGGCTGGCAATGGCTGTTCATTATCGAAGCCGCACCGGCACTGATACTGGGTTTTGTCGTGATGTTCTTTCTCACCGACAAAGTCGACGACGCTCATTGGCTGAGCAAAGAACAACGCGCCTTGGTTGCCGAAGAAATCAGCCAGGACAACCGCTCCAAAACCCACAGCTCGGTGCGTCAAGGATTGCTCGGCGGTCGGGTCTGGCTGATGTGCGCCATTCTGTTCCTGCTCGTGATGGGCACCAGCACCATTGGCTTCTGGCAGCCAAGCATCATCAGCAACTCCGGCATTACCGACCCGCGAACGATCGGGATCATTTCGGCGGTGCCCTATCTGGCGGCACTGCTGGGCATGTACCTGGCCGGTAAAAGCTCTGATCGCCATCGGGAGCGCCGTTGGCATGCAATCATTCCGCTGTTGGTGGCCGTGCCTGGTTTTCTGATTTGCGCGTTCTTCCCGTTGACACCCTGGCTGGCCATTACCGGTCTGATCATCGCGACTGCCGGGATCATCACCTCACTGCCCATGTTCTGGGCGCTGCCGACCTCGTTTCTGGGCGGTGCAGGTGCGGCGGCCGGAATTGCGCTGATTAACTCCACGGGCAATCTGGCCAGCTTCGCCGGCCCTGCAATGCACGGTTACCTGAAGGACCTGACGCAATCGATGACCACAGGGTTGGTCATTGTCGCGGGCTGCGTGTTCGTCTCGGCCATGATCATCCTGGTGTTCGTACCGGCGAAAATGGTCAACCGATAGTCACCACTTCCCGTTGTACCCCCCCTCGCAGCTTCTGACGGCAATCCAACAGAAGCTGCGTCAAAGGATCAAAGATCGAGGTGATAACCGTGAACAGCACATTCAGGATTGATGCAGTAGACGCCGTGCCGACAAACGAGCGGGAAGCCGAATATTTCGAGTACAGCAAAGCGGCGAATCCGATCAGCGCCAAGCTCATTACCCGCGTTCCCTACCACAACTTTCCAGCGTCACTCTGTGCCACTGGCCCCTCGCGGATCGTGCCGCTGGACCTGAGCGAAGCACTGGGCTGTGAAGGGCCGGCAACCGGGCCCGGGCTTTGTGCAAACTTCATCCGCCTCAATGCGGGCGATAACCTTACGCTCCAGCCCAACGCCACCTCGCAGGTTTTTTATGTGATTGCCGGCGCAGGCGAAGTCACCCAGGGCGAGCACACCCTTGAATGGTCCAAGGGCTGCTTCATCGCACTGCCAGGTCTTCTGGACGCCCGTTTCAGCGCGACCGAGGATGCCCGTCTCTACTACGTGCATGACGAACCACTGCTGCGTTATCTCGGCGTGACCCGCAGCATCGATCGGTTCATGCCTACGTTGTATCCGGCGCATACAGCCAACGCGAAGCTGCGTGAAGCGGCCGATGACCCGCGCGCGCAAGACCGCAGCCGTATCAGCATTTTGTTGGCTAATCGCAATTTTCCTCAAACCCGAACCGTGACCCATGTGCTCTGGGCAATGTATGGAATCTTGCCTGCCGGCTCGATCCAGAAGCCTCACCGGCATCAGTCCATTGCGCTGGATTTCATCATCGACTGCCCGGCAGGTTGCTACTCACTGGTGGGCACCGAGCTGGATGCCGATGGCCAGATACGTAACCCGGTTCGCGTGGAATGGGCCCCGGGATTGGCTTTTGTAACGCCACCTGGCTACTGGCACGCCCACTTCAACGAGTCGGATCAGGAAGCGTTCCTGATCCCGATTCAGGACGCGGGGCTGCAGACGCATCTTCGCTCACTGGATATTCGCTTCAGCTGATACAGGTTGTTCATTGCCCCCGCTCGCCCTGCACGAGCGGGGGCAACACCGGTTTAATCACCTGAAAGCCGGGTTACTTGAAAACGGGCACGCTGGCTGACCCGCTCGGCTTTTTCAAGTATTCACGCAGCCGTGCACCGATCTCGGCAATTTTCGCCTCCCCCGCCCGCAAGGCTTGCGGGTTGGTATGCACCGAGTAACTTCCCAGCGCCAGATCATAAGGATGAGGCTGCGCGGAGCCGATCACGAAGACCGTATCCTTGTGCATGGCCTTTAGCGTAACGCTGCCGCTACCGGGTTCGAAGACGACCATTTCTCCCGCCATGACCACCTCCGGAGCGCAAAGCGATCCGCGACTGACACTCAACCACAACGACTCATGACCTGTGGGCGGAACATAACTCCAGGATTCTCCGGCAGGTAGCGTGACCAGCAGGTAGTTCATGCCGGCGGGAGCGCGAACCGGGCTTTGGACACCCTGGTATGCACCTAGAATCACACGCGCCGGCCCCACTTCTGGCATCACGCCTGACTCCAGGTATTGGCTATCGACACTGGCGTTTTCCAGCGCCGGCGGGAGTGCAACCCACAGTTGAAAACCCTGAATGCGCTTCGATGTACCGACCGACATTTCCTTGCCATGCCAGACCCCGCCACCGGCGCGCATCCATTCGACACCGCCATAGTCAATCATCCCCGAACCCGAATCCGCCTCCTCAAAACGCAAATTCCCTTCGGTAATGACGGTGACCGTGGCGATGCCGGAATGCGGATGCATCTGCATGCCGTTGATGAACGAGCTCTCGCCTTCAAACAGGTCAAGGAACACAAAAGGCTTGAGCAGTTGGCCGAGGTCTGAGGGGCTCATCAACCGGACAATCGCGCCATGCCCATTGCCGGTGGTGCGGTAACGGATGGCCCGCTGGGTAACGGTTTCTTGTGTAGCGAACTGAGGCTGTTGCTTTAAAGACATCTTGATGACTCGAAGTTGGAAGCCTTTCGGCCCGATGCTCCAGACAATAGGCCCGGAACGATTACTTGATAAGCCGGTACAATTGGATTGCACTCGTCCACCAGCATCAGGAATTACTCGCCATGCTCGACCTCAATGACATCGCCATGTTTGTGCAGGTAGTACGTTGCGGCAGCTTTGCAGAAGCCGCGCGACAGCTGGGCATGCCCCCCAATACCGTGAGTCGGCGCATCCAGCAGCTCGAAACGCAGCTCGGCACTCGGCTGATGCAGCGCTCCACTCGCAAGCTCACGCTCACCAGTGCCGGCCTTGGCTTTCATGAGCGTTGCGTGGGCGCTGTCGATGGCCTGCTTGAAGCGGGACAGGCGTTGATGACGGGCAGTCACGAGCCCAGTGGTCGGGTGCGCGTGGCGGCCCCGGCTGACTTTTTCGACTTTTTTCAGATGCAATGGGTGACGGAGTTTCTGACCGCGCATCCGCGCGTGCGACTCGACTTTGTGCTCAGCGACGCGAAGGCCGACCTGATCGCCGAGCAGATCGACGTCGCCTTTCGTGGCGGCCCCTTGCGCGATTCAGGCTATGTCGGTCGTCAGATCCTTGACCCGCGCAGCGTCGGGATGGTCGCCAGCCCCGCCTACCTCGCGGCGCGCGGTTCACCCCGCACGCTGCAAGACCTGGTAAACCACGATTGTGTGATCTCGGCGCATCCAGGCGGCCATGCCACTTGGCGCTTGGTCGGCCCGAACGGTGAGGAAGAAGTGCAAGTGAGCGGACGCTTCAGCGGCAATACCGCCCAGGCGTTGCGCAAGGCCGCCGTCGCGGGCCTCGGCATCGCGCTGCTGCCGCCGGTGATGGCCAAGCTTGAAGTGGAGGCCGGCGCACTGGTCCCGGTGTTGCCTCAATACCAGCCCAACGGTTACGGCCTGAACGTGCTGTATCCGAGCCGCCGACAGTTGCCGCTGGCGGTATCAGCGTTCATCGAGTTGGTCATCCAGAAGATGAATGCGGCCGACTCTTCGCCTGAGCATCAGTAACGGCACCCATTGCAGGCAACCCGTCACGGCAGTGCCAGGCCTCTACACCTCGCGATAAAGAATCATGCCCGCGTGGTACAGAATCCCGTCGCGGAAGTCGCCATCAGCCGTGAACCCGGTGTCATCGACGTACTCGATGTGGTCACCTTCCAGCCAATACCGCCCCTGGTAGGCACTCGCCTTCCGGCCCCGGGCTTCATCGTATCGGCCACCCGGCAAGAGCTCATGGCGGATGAGCCCGTCTGCCGTGACCCACATACCGACGTACTTGTCCTGATCAGCGGATTTTTTTACCGTCATGTTCAAGTCCTCGGTTCAGTACGCGCTGGCAGTCGGGCGGACAATCAGCTCACTGACGTCCACATCGGCAGGCTGTTCGATGGCGTAAGCGATAGCGCGAGCGACGGCCATTGCCGGGATGGCGATCTTGCGGAACTCGCGCATCTCGGCACGCCCGCCTTCATCGGAAATGCTCTCGGCCAGCTCGGACTCGGTTACGCCGGGTGAAATCACCGTGACACGAATGTCCCCGCCGACCTCCTGACGCAATCCCTCAGATATGGCGCGCACTGCAAACTTCGTCGCGCAGTAGACCGACGCCGTTGGGCTGACGGTGTAGGCGCCAATCGATGCAATGTTGATGAACTGGCCTGATTTCTGTTTTTGCATCAACGGCAAACCTGCCGCGATACCGTGCAAGACGCCGCGAATATTGACGTCGATCATCTGATCCCATTCAGAGACCTTCAGCGCCTCGAGTTTCGACAGCGGCATGATCCCGGCGTTATTGACGAATACGTCGACCCGGCCATGCAGGTTCAATGCAAAATCCACGAATGCTTGTACGTCGGTCAGACGGGTGACATCCAATGCCTGGAAGTGGGCACTTCCCCCGCTGGAATTGATCTCAGCGCAGAGTATTTCGAGGCGCTCCGTACGACGTGCCCCGAGCACGACATGTGCACCGCTACTGGCCAACAGGCGCGCTGTCGCCTCGCCTATTCCGCTGCTCGCGCCCGTAATCAGAACGACTTTTTTCGAGATATTCGACATGACCCTAATCCCTCACTTGAGTGGCTGGTGACGCGAGAGCGGTGTCTCGCTGCCAGTCCAGATTAGGGATAACGGTGGGCAGCCAGTTAGTCAGATCCTTCTGACAACTTGCCTGATCCTGTCGGGATAACGGACTGCGACTTACCGGTTCAACGACGGCGAGCGTCGAGGCTGAAGCGACCGGCACCGAAAGCCACGACCTGCAACAGGCCACCGGCCATCGCGATGTTCTTGAAGAAGTGGATGAACTGGTTTTGATCGCCCAGTGCGTTATGGAAAGCCAGTGCGGTAAATACGCTGAACACGGCCAGTACAGCGGCAACGGTGCGAGTGCGGTAACCGGCGATCAGTGCCAGGCCACCACCGACTTCGACAATGATCGCCAACGCCAGCGCCAGTTCCGGAAGCGGAAGACCCACGGAGCTGATGTAGCCGACCATCATCGCGGGAGCGGCCAGTTTCGAAAAACCGGAGAGAATGAAGATTGCGCTGAGCAGTACGCGGCCGATCAACGAAGCCGAGGCTTGGGTCACGTCGCGGCGGCTCTGTTCAGAGCCGGTGGAATGAGCGATGTTTGCAGAAGTAGTCATGAGGTATTTCCTTCAAAGTTTGTGCGACTCGCCATGAATCGCTGCTGTGAAGAAATTTTGCGTCTTGTCCTCTCATCTGAATAGCCGACTAATTTAGATCATTAGATTCGAATAAATAGGCAAGTAATTCACCCCATCAACAGGGAGTTCAATCGTGCAAATCGTTGAGCGAACCTCTGCAACAGGCCTGGAATCGCACATTCGCGGTCAGCGCCTGGCCGCCTCCGAGGATGTATTTTCCAACGATGTGCTGGTGCAGATCTTTACCCGGGAAAGGATCGAACAGAGCTTTGTCGTTCCCGCCGTGGCTGAACCGCTGATTGTCTGGGTGCTTTGCGGGAGCGCCACCATTGAAGAACGGGAGCCCGGCAAAGAGTGGCTGGCGAGTGAGGTGACAGAGGGTGATTTTTTCCTGACCACCAGTGCTGTGCCCTACGAAATGCGCTGGCACGTGAACAGTGCGGAGCCCTTCGTGGTGATGCACATTTACCTCGGTCTGCCATTGCTTGAACGTGCAATCCAGGAAACCCACAAAGAGGTCACCGGTGCGATTTGCCTGCGGGAAATATCCGGCGGTCGAGATGAAGCGCTGTCAGTGCTGTTCGAACAATTCAGAGTTGAACTGACTGCCCAGGGAGAATCCAGCCCCCTGCTGATGCAAGGCATCGCCCAGTGCATCGCCGTGCATCTGGCGCGCCGGTACCTTGATACGCAAGCGGACAACATCGTGCAGCGCAACGCCCTGCCGGCCTTCAAGCTCAAGCGTGTGCTGAACGCGATGGAGAGGTCATTGAGTGAGGCGTTTTGTCTGGGTGACCTGGCCGACGAAGCCGGCATGAGCGAGTACCACTTCAGTCGCCTGTTCAAACGCGCCACGGGGCTTTCACCCTCGCGCTACTTCATCAGGTTGAGAATGACCAAAGCCAGGCAACTGCTGATTGAAACCGACATGAGCATCATCGATGCCGGACTGGAAGTCGGGTACAGCAGCGCCAGCCATTTCTCTCAAGCGTTCAAACGGGAAGTCGGCGTCCTGCCCAGTCACTACCGCAAATGAAAAACGCGACACGGCGTGCACCGTGCCGCAGGTACAACCGCCCCATCAACCGCCCACGGGAATGCTCATGCCGCCATCGGCCATGACCACCGAGCCGACAATGAAACTGGCGCGCTCGGAGGCCAGGAATGCCACGATTTCGGCGATCTCCCCGGGCGAGGCGGCACGGCCAATGGGGGCGGATTTCCCGTGCTCTTGCAGGAAACCCGGGCCGTCTTCCATGAAGTGATTGAGCAGATTGGTGACCACGTCACCCACGCCAATCGCGTTGACCCGGATACCGTGTTCTATCGCCTCCAGCGCCTGGGTCCGGGTCAACTGCGCCAGTGCCCCTTTCGACGCGGTGTAGGCCGCGATACCGGGGAAGGCAAAGTAAGAGGCATAGGAGGCAATGTTGACGATAGCGCCTGACTTTTTCTTCATCATTTCTTTCGCCGCTTCGCGGGAATGGAGAAATGCACCCGTCACGTTTGTCTCCATCTGCCAGCTCCAGTCCTCGCGGGTCATCTCGACCAGAGGCTTGTAGATGATCCGTCCCGCATTATTGACCAGCACATCGAGCGTGCCGAAGTGTTGAACGGCCAGTGCAACAGCCTGTTCAGCCGAACCATCGACCGTGATATCCGCCACCAAAGGCACCAGCCCCGGGCGCTCAAGTGCATTCACTTCGGGGTTGATGTCTTCGGCTATGATCCTGGCGCCACGGGCATGAAACAGCTCGACGATGGCACGGCCGATACCGCTGGCGGCGCCCGTCACAATCACGACTTTGCCGGCGATCTCGTTGGGGGTAGGAATGAAATCAGTCATCTTGTTTCTCCTGTTAAGAGCGCAGCTGAATAATTCCAGCCGCTGCGCATACGCCTGAACGTATGGGGGTGTCGCAATCGACGACTCAACTGTCGCCGATTGCGACCCGCCACTCTTTAGGAGCCTTGCTCACCCTGTCGGGGCTTTGCGCTTATCTGTCTGGCGTTTCAGTTTCCCTGAGGGTCGGGTTGAAAGCGCAAGCCGGGCAGGCAATCCAGGCTGATGAAACGGTTAGCAATACCGGGATAATATTGACCATTACGTTCGAGGAAACACGCATGATTTCTGATCCCGGAACACCGACACTGGACCAACTGCGCGTGTTCCTGACGGTCGTTGAAGTTGGCAGTTTTGCAGCGGCTGCCAGAAAGCTGCATCGAGCCACTTCGGTCATCAGCTACTCGATTGCCAACCTGGAAATGCAGCTCGGCGTGTCGCTGTTTGACCGTCAGACCACACGCAAGCCGCAGCTCACCGACGCCGGCCGCACCGTTCTGGCCGAAGCCCGGACCATCGCCAATGGCATTCATGGTTTACGCGCCAAAGTGAAAGGGCTGCTCCAGGGGCTTGAAGCCGAAGTCCACGTGGTGCTCGATGTAATGCTTCCCCCGGAGCGCGTGGTCGACGCACTCAAATCCTTTCGCGAAGAATTCCCTACGGTTGCCCTGCACTTGCATATGGAAGCGCTCGGTGCCGTCACCGAACTGGTGATCAACCGTGGTGCAATCGTCGGCGTCAGTGGGCCGATGAACGAAGGCATCGACGGTATCGAAAGAATTGGCGTCGGCAGCGTGGAGTTGATTCCGGTGGCAGCCCCGAATCATCCACTGGCTTCAAGCGACTCGAATGTGCCCGGTGCCGGGCGAGAGTTCACGCAACTGGTGTTGTCCGATCGCTCGCTTCTGACCAAAGGCAAGGATTTCGCCGTGCTCAGTAACCGCACCTGGCGCCTGGCGGACCTGGGTGCCAAGCACATGCTGCTGCGTGAAGGCATCGGTTGGGGGAATATGCCGTTGCCGATGGTCCAGGAAGATCTGGAGAGCGGCCGGCTCGTGCAATTGAACATACCGGAATACAAAAGCGGCCAATATACCTTCGACGTCATCTACCGTACGGATCTGCCACCGGGCCCTGCGGCAAGGTGGTTGATCGACCGGTTCGTACAACAAGGCTCGGTGCTGGATAGCGCCGCTTGAGGACGATTTCGCCCTGCCTGCATCAGCTCTCAAACGGGTGCTGGCAGGGCTGCGTGAAACCATTACCCATGACGACTACTTGCTCGCTGCGGCAAGCGCCATCTTCGACGGCCTGCTCGACGAATTTGTGAAAGAGGAACAACCCGATGAGTAAGGTTTCCACATTGGAAGTTGACGAGAATCTGTCGAGGCCTCAGCCGGTCAGTTTGCGTGAGGCGTTCTGGTTCTGGCTAAAGCTCGGCTTCATCAGTTTCGGCGGGCCGGCAGGACAGATCTCGATCATGCACCAGGAGTTGGTAGAACGGCGGCGCTGGATTTCGGAGCGCAGATTTTTGCATGCCCTCAACTACTGCATGTTGCTGCCCGGGCCTGAGGCTCAGCAATTGGCGACCTACATTGGCTGGCTGATGCATCGGACATGGGGAGGAGTCATTGCGGGCGCACTGTTTGTGTTGCCCTCGCTGTTCATCCTGATTGCGTTGTCGTGGATGTACATCGCGTTCGGCGAAATGCCCGTGGTGGCCGGGCTCTTCTATGGGATAAAGCCCGCCGTGACGGCCATCGTGGTGCAAGCGGCACACAGGATCGGCTCTCGGGCACTGAAGAACAATTGGCTGTGGGCGATAGCGGCGGCATCATTTACCGCGATCTTCGCATTCAACGTTCCATTCCCGCTGATCGTGCTGAGCGCCGCTTTGATCGGCTATGTCGGAGGGCGCCTGGCGCCCGAGAAGTTCAGGACCGGGGGCCATGGTTCCGCCAAAAAATCCTTCGGGCCAGCCTTGATCGATGACGACACCCCCACCCCTGAGCATGCCCGTTTTAACTGGCTGAAACTGGCGTCGCTCGCACTTATCGGCGCCACGCTCTGGGCATTGCCGATGGGCATCTTGACCCTCCTCTTCGGCTGGGAAGGCACCTTGACTCAAATGAGCTGGTTCTTTACCAAAGCCGCGTTGCTGACCTTTGGCGGTGCGTATGCCGTGCTTCCGTATGTCTACCAGGGCGCGGTCGGACACTATGGCTGGCTGACCCCGACACAAATGATCGACGGGCTGGCCCTGGGGGAAACCACACCGGGGCCGCTGATCATGGTCGTGGCCTTCGTCGGCTTTGTCGGCGCCTATGTCTCGCAAGTGTTCGGAGCCGATCAGGTGTTTCTGGCCGGGGCCGTGGCGGCCTCGCTGGTGACCTGGTTCACCTTCCTGCCCTCGTTCCTGTTCATCCTCGCGGGTGGCCCGCTGGTGGAGTCGACCCACAACGAACTCAAGTTCACGGCACCGCTTACCGCGATAACAGCCGCCGTGGTTGGAGTGATCCTCAATCTGGCGTGTTTCTTCGGCTATCACGTGCTTTGGCCAACAGGCTTCAGCGGCAACCTCGACTGGCCCTCCGCGCTGATCGCGATTGCGGCGGCGGTTGCCTTGTTCCGCTTCAAGCGGGGCGTCATTCAGGTGCTGATGGCCTGCGCGCTCGTCGGTTTGACCGTGCATCTGTTGCGTTAGCCTGGTGCAAGGAATGCGAGGGTGAATCGCATAAATGGCCTTCACCCACGCCCTGAACCAGACTAAACCCGAAACTGCTGCATCAGCCCCTGCTGATGGTTGGCCAGGCGGTTCAGCGCCTGGCTCACCTGGGCCGACTCCTCGGCCTGCCCCGAAAGGGACTCGGTGACATCGCGGATGGTCGCCACGTTGGTATTGATCTCTTCGGCCACGGCGCTCTGCTCCTCGGCGGCACTGGCAATCTGCAGGTTCATGTCGGAGATGACCGATACCGATTCGCCGATTCGACGCAAGGCGGCGACCGCCTGTTCGACGTGTACGACGCTGCCCTGTGCCTGCTGGTAGCTGCTGTTCATTGAGCTGGCTACCTCGCGGGTCCCCTTCTGCAAACCTTCGATGACCTGACGGATTTCCTCCACCGAGTCCTGGGTCCGCTTGGCCAGGTTGCGCACCTCGTCGGCAACCACCGCAAAGCCGCGCCCGGCTTCACCGGCACGCGCAGCTTCGATGGCGGCATTGAGGGCGAGCAAGTTGGTCTGCTCGGCGATGCTGCGGATCACCTCCAGCACCAACCCAATCTGTTCACTGTTGGCCGCCAGACCTTCGACCTGCGCCATGGCACTGCTCATGTCGCGCGCCAGGGCATCGATGGCGCTGGTAGTGTGGCCGATGATGCCGAGGCCTTCGCGGGTGGCGAGATCGGCACCACGTGCCGCTTCAGCGGCCTGCGCCGCGCTGCGGGCGACATCCTGGGCGGTGGCGCTCATCTCGTTGGAGGCCGTGGCCACCTGGTCCACTTCGCGATATTGCTGCTGCATGCCGGAGCTGGTCTGGCTGGCGATCGCCGCGGACTGATCGGCGGTGCTGCGGGCGTCCTGCACCGAACGCTTGACGTCGGCAATCACCGGTTGCAGCTTGTCGAGGAAGCGGTTGAACCAACCGGCCAGTTCGCCCAGCTCGTCCTTGCGCGAGTAGTCGAGGCGACGGGTCAGGTCGCCTTCACCGCTGGCGATGTCCTTGAGCATGCTGGCGACCCCAAGGATCGGTCGGGTCACGCCACGCGCGGTCAGCCACACCAGGAGCAGACCGGCGATGGCGGCGGCTATCCCGAGCAGCAGCTCCAGCCAGGTTCCCTGGGTGTTGCGCACGTCCAGATCGTTCTGCAAGGCCATGGCCGGCGCCAGCAGGGTCGTCATGGGCACGTCCAGCAACACGGCCCAGGGCTTGGCATCTGGAATGGGTTGCAGCGGTGCCAGCACCTGCAAATGGTCGTTCGTCTGCTGCTCATGCCCCTGCCCCTGGCGTTGCAAGTCCAGCAGCTCGGCCGCTTCGCCCGGGTAGGCCTTGGACAGGCTCTGGCCGAGCAGGCCGGCGTCCACACTGTGACCGGCCAGCAAGCCGGCCGGGCTGAGGATACTGATGGCGCCCTGCCCCTGATAAAGGCCATGACTGCCCGCCGTCGCCAACTGCTGAAGATTGCTCAGGCTGATGTCCATGCCGACCACCGCGATCATGCGACCGTTCTCGATGACCGGAAAAGTCAAGGTGGTGATCAGCGTCTTCTGCCCCGAAGCGTCATCAAAGTAGGGATTCAACAAGCAGGGTTTAAGGCTTTGCTTGGGGCAGTTGAACCAGGTATTGAAAGGGCTGCCGTCGAGCATGGGCGTGGCGTCGCTGATCATGTCTTCGGTCACCGCCAGGGTATTCAGGCTTGCACCGCGCTGTGCCCAGTAAGTGGCGAAGCGACCTTGTTCGTTACTGCCCGTTTCGGCATGGCCGGCAAAGGCGGAATCGTCGCCGCCCAGCGCATCAGGTTCGAACACCAGGTAGAGGCTGAGCAGTTGCGGGTTGGCCTGCAACGCCTCTTTGATCTGCTGGTTGAGCGAATCACGCAGGGCCTGGCCGTCCAGATTCAGTTTCTGCGCCTGGCGCCGCTGGCGCATTACTTCGCGGGATAAGTTCAGGCCATCCTGGTAGGCCGACATGAAGTAACGCTGGATGGTCAACGCCTGAACCTTGCCCTCCCCTTGCATGCGTTCGCGGGCCGATGCTTCGAGCATCTGCGCACTGCTCGCCTTGACCAGCGTGGTCCCGGCCCCCATGCGGTAGAGCGAGATGCCGATGAGCATGGCAACGATAGCCACCAGACAGAAGCCGGTCAGCAAGGTGATCTTCCATTGGATGGAAAGTCGGTCAAGAGGCATTGAAGCAGTCCTTGTGCGGAGATACTGGTTGAGGTCCGACGATGCGCGCATTGACGGCGGAACCCGACGGCAACGTGGATCGGGTCAGCTCAGCAAGCAGTACTGGCCCCCTGACATCAATCACCAGCACTTTTCACGCCAAAGACATAAAGTCTTTTAGTTACAATGATTTAATTAAAAAATCGGAACCGCGCCGCCGCAGACAGAGGGCCCCTGTGTAAAATTTTGCGACAGACTATCTCTACTTGAATCACTACCTGGCCGACCTCCACATGCGCGGCTTGCGAGACAAGGCGGCAACGGACATGGCAGCGAGAGCCAGAGCCGGCCCCCGCTGCTGGCAGTCAATGTCAGCGCTTGAGTTTGCGCTTGTTGCGGTATTGGTCGATGACCACCGCGACCACGATGATCAAGCCCTTGATGATGTCCTGGATGTAGGCATCGACCCCGACGAAAGTGAACCCGCTGGCCATCACCCCAAGGATCAGTGCGCCGATGACCGTGCCGGTGATGCGCCCCACCCCGCCCGCCAGGCTGGTGCCGCCGATGACCGCTGCGGCAATCGCATCCAGTTCATAGGACATGCCCATCCCGGCCTGCCCGGTGGCGGCACGGGCCGAAGCCACCACGCCCGCCAGCCCCGCCAGCAACCCGGCGATGCTGTAGACGATGACCAGATGGCGTTTGACGTTAATACCCGACGTGCGCGCCGCCTGCATGTTGCCGCCGATGGCGTAGGTGTATTTGCCGTACTTGGTGTAGCGCAGCGCGATGTGGAAGATCACCGCCACCACCAGGAAAATGATCACCGGCATCGCACCGTGACCAATCGCCGTGTAGGAATCCGACAGCATGCTCACTGGCTGGCCTTCGGTGTAGTAACGCGCCAGGCCACGGGCCGAGACCATCATGCCCAGGGTGGCAATGAACGGAGGAATCCCGGTGATGGCAATGATGCTGCCGTTGATTGCCCCCGCCAACAGCCCGACGCCGAGCCCGACAATCACTGGAATCCACACCGGCAAGTCAGTCAGCGACGGGAATACCGCCCGAGTGAAATCCGAGGTCTGCGCCAGGCTGGCAGCGATCATCGCCGACAAGGCCAGCACCGAGCCCGACGACAGGTCGATGCCGGTGGTGATGATCACCTGGGTCACGCCAATCGCCAGCAGGCCGATGATCGACACTTGCAGGATCATCAACACCAACCGCTGGGAGTTCATCAGGAAGCTCTGGTCGCGCACGATCCAGCCGAACATTTCAAATACCAGGCCGATCCCGATCAGCACCAGGAAGATGCTCAGCTCGGTCGGAAAGCGCCGGCGACTCTTGGCCGGTGCCGCTGCCGGTTTGTTTTCCAGTATCGCGTTCATAGCCACTCACCTTTCTATTGCGTCATCGACGGCGGCCGTAGCCACCACCCGCATCATTAATGAACCGAGGACATGCCCGAGGCCAGTTGCATCACTCGTTCCTGAGTCGCTTCGCTGCGGTCGAGGGTGCCCATCAGTTCGCCCTCGTGCATGACCATCACCCGGTCGCTCATGCCGAGCACTTCCGGCAGTTCCGAGGAAATCATGATCACCGCCATGCCTTCGCCGGCGAGGTAGGAGATGAGTCGGTAAATCTCGGCCTTGGCGCCGACATCGATACCGCGGGTCGGCTCGTCGAGAATCAGGATTCGTGGGTTGGTCATCAGCCAGCGCGCCAACAAGGCCTTCTGCTGATTGCCGCCGGACAAGGTGTCGATGCACTGCTCCAGTGAAGGGGTTTTCACCCGCAGCTTCTTGCACATGTCTTCGCACAACACCCGCAAGGCTTTCTGCTGAATGAAGCCGTGGCCGGCGTAGTGCGGCAGCACCGCCATTTCCATGTTCTCCAGTACCGAAAGGCATGGGAACAGGCCGCTGAGCTTGCGATCCTCGGTCAACAGTGCGAAACCCTTCTCGATCGCCATGTGTGGATCGCTGATGCGCACCACTTCGCCATCGAGGCGAATCTCGCCACTATCGCTCGGGGTAATGCCGAAAATAGCTTCGGCCACGTTGGTCCGTCCGGAGCCCATCAACCCGGCAATGCCAAGGATCTCCCCGGCATGCAGGTCGAAAGAGACGCCTTTGAAGATGCCATCCAGCTTGAGGTCGCGCACCGACAGCAACAGATCGCCAATCGGCTCGTCGCGCACCGGAAACAACTGGCTCAACTCACGACCGACCATCATCGAAATCAGGCTGTCGCTGTCCATGCTGTCGGCCCGCTGCAGGCCTATGTAGGCGCCATCGCGGAACACCGCCACTTCATCGGCGATAGCGAACACTTCGTTCATTTTGTGGGTGATATAGATGATGCCTTTGCCCTGGCTTTTCAGGTCGGCAATGATCGAAAACAGGTGGGCGACCTCCTTGTCGGTGATGGCCGAAGTCGGTTCGTCCATGATCAGGATATCGGAGTCATAGGACACGGCCTTGGCGATCTCGACCATCTGCCGCTCGGCGATGCTCAGATTGCCGACCAGCTCTTCGGGGTCGAGGTTGATCCGCAGGCGCTCCAGCAATTTCGCCGTGCAGCGGTGCATTTCCCGGTGGTCGATCATGTGGAAGCCGTTGAGCTGCTCACGGCCAATCCAGATGTTTTCGGCGATGCTCATGTGCGGCATCAGGTTGAGTTCCTGGTGGATCATTGCGATCCCGGCCTGAAGCGCCGCCAGCGGCGTTTCAAAAACCACCGGTTTGCCCCGCAGGCGAAGTTCGCCGGCGTCTGGCTGGTAGATGCCGGCGATGATTTTCATCAGGGTGGACTTGCCGGCGCCATTTTCGCCCATGAGCGCCAGCACGGAACCGGGGCGCACCCGCAGCTGCACATCGGACAACGCCACTACACCGGGAAAACCCTTGCTGACGTTGACGATCTCCAGCAGGTACGGCTCATCGACAGGTGTTGCAGTGGGCTGGGCACCTTTCAAAGGGGTGCTCGAAGCAGTCGCTGAAGCGAACATGATCAGGTACTCCATCAGCAAGGTCGCGCTCGCCACCTTGCGTACTTATTGTTGTTATTGAACGGACGGACTATTTGAACTGGTCAACGTTTTGCGGTGTGATCAGGCGGAACGGCACCCAGACAGCCGACTCGACCGGCTCGTTTTTCGCCATTCTCACTGCAGTATCGATGGAACCGTCGGCCTGCCCCTTGGCGTCCTGAAACACCGAAGCCGCCAGCGAGCCTTTCTTCACGGCATTCAAACCGTCCGGCGTACCATCGACACCCGCAATCAACACACTGCCTTTTTCGACGCCCGCCTGTTGCAGGGCCATCGCGGCGCCAATGGCCATTTCGTCGTTGTTGGAGACGATCGCGTCAAACTTGCGGCCCTGGGTCAGCCAGTCGTTGACCAGGGTCATGCCTTTATCCCGCAGCCAGATACCGCTCTGCTCTTGCTCGATTTTGATGTTCGGGTATTTGGCCAGTACTTCCTTGACGCCCTTGGTGCGATTGGTGGTGGAGTTGTTCGCGAGGTCACCCAGCAAAATCACAATATCGCCCTTGCCGCCCATCTTGTCGGCCAGGTACTGCATTTGCATTTCACCGGCCTCCAGGTCGTTGGAAGCGACAGTCACCACACCTTTGGGCAGGTTCAGGTCATCGGGGCGGCGGTTGACATAGACCAGCGGAATACCGGCCTTCACGGCGGCTTCAGTGATTTTTTTGGTTGCAGCCGTATCCACCGGGTTGACCACGATGGCATCGACTTTCTGGCTGATAAAGCTTTCGACCTGGCTCAGTTGCTTGACCACGTCGCTGCGGGCATCTTCGAATTGCAGCTGGACGCCGTCGGGGTAGGACTTGGCTTTCTTGTCCATGGATTCACGCAGGTAGGTCAGCCAGGTGTCATCGAACTGGGACATGCTGACGCCGATCTTCACATCGGCCAGCACAGCGCCGCTGGCGACCATCAGGGACAGGGCAAGTGAGGCAAAACGGATCTTGGTCTTCATGAAAAGTCTTTCTCCACATTCTTGTTGGTTTTATGGATGAGGCGTGACGATTTCAGTAAGCGGACAAGCAGGAAAAGTGTTGAAACATAACGCGAGGCAGCTCGCTGGAAATGACTTTATTGGAAAATATTTTCTATATCAACCAATTTTAGAATTTTATTCTGATTTTGTTCCATGGCTTTCGAACGGGCTCAACTCCACCGCTTGATGGCGCTTGAAACTCAGCCGCGCGGCGTCTAGCACACGGGTGGTCGCCAGTGCATCACGGGCGTCCACAGGCAGTGGGCCACCGCTCTGCAACGCGGTTTGTAGCTGTAAATAGAACTGATTCCAACAGCCCCGCTCGGAGGGAACCCGTTCGCGCTCTTCGCCCTGCTCGAACCAGCCCCAGCGTCGGTGCTCCTCCACGCCCCAGCGTTCGCCTTCGGTTTTAGGCGAGAGCCCGGCAAGCGCCGACGCCTCCTGCCCGTCCAGACCATCGACGCTGTAACAGCCTTGCGTGCCGGTCACCCGAAAGCGCGGGCCGGGGGTGTTTTGCAGGCAACTGCCCCCCAGGTGCGAGGTCACACCGCTGGCGTGAGTCAGGGACATAAAAAAGCCGTTATCGAACGTCTGGCCTTTCTCCAGGTAATCCAGTTCGGCATAGACCCGTGTCACCGGACCGAACAGCAACAACGCCTGATCCACCAGATGGCTGCCCAGATCCCGCAGGAAGCCGCCGCCACTGCCGTTGTTCACCGACTGCGGCGAGTAGCGCTCGATCCGCGACTCAAAACGGGTGACCTGGCCCAGCGCGCCGGACTCGATGAGTTTGCGTACGGTGAGGAAATCCGAATCCCAGCGCCGATTCTGATAGACGCTGAGCCGCACACCCTGGCGCTCGGCCATGGTAATCAGGGTTTGTGCCTGTTGCGCATCGGCAGCAAACGGCTTATCGCTGACCACTGCCACGCCGTACTCAATGCCGTCGAGCACCAGTGCCGGGCGGCCCTTGAGTGGTGTCGACACCACCAACACATCGATTCCGGCTTCCACCAATTGGCCGATGCTGTCGAAGGCTGGCACGCCGGGATGCTCCGCGGCCAGCAATTGTCGGCGCTCGGGGGAGCGGGTAACCACGCCCACGAAGGTCGCCGTTGGCAAACTGCTGATCAGCGGAGCATGGAAAAACCGGCCGCCATGGCCGTAACCGACAAGTCCGATGCGCATACACGTATTTCCCCTGAAAGAACGTGGACCCTGTGGGAGCGGGCTTGCTCGCGAAGGCGGTGTGTCAGGCACCATCTTTGTCGACTGAAGGACCGCTTTCGCGAGCAAGCCCGCTCCCACAGGTATTGCGGTTAGCCGTAGAAGCGGGGGCGATCAGGGAGTGCGACGTTGACGATCGCCCCGCTGTTTTGCGCTTCGATGCATGCATCGGCGGCGACAGCGGCAGCAAAGCCATCCCACGCCGAAGGCCCACCCACCTGCCCGGCCCTTACACCATCAATGAACGCCTGCAACTCGACGTCGTACGCCGCGATGAAGCGATCCTTCCAGTCCATCAGAATCGCGTTGGACAACTTCGCCCCGCTACGCAATTGAACCTGGGACGGCTCCGGCAGTTTCGCGATGCCGGTCTCCCCCACTACTTCGCACTGGATGTCGTAGCCGTACTGGCAATTGACGAAAACTTCCACGTCGATGCGCGTGCCCTTGGCGGTTTCCAGCAGAACGATCTGCGGGTCTTTCAAATGCGCGAGGGCCTTACTGCTTTTGCGCGGGAACACTACCTGCACCGAAACGTAATCGTCGTCGAGCAACCAGCGCAGCACGTCCAGCTCATGGATCAGCGTGTCGGTGATCGCCATGTCAGTATTGTAGTTCTCGCCCACCGTGGGGTTACGGTGAGCGCAATGCAGCATCAACGGTTCGCCGATCTGGCCACTGTCGATCACTGATTTCAACGCGCGATACCCTTCATCGTACGGACGCATGAAACCGACCTGCACCAGCCGCTTGCCATGGGCCACTTCGGCCTCGACGATCTTGCGGCAGCCTTCGGCGGTGACCGCCAGAGGTTTCTCGCAGAACACCGGTTTGCCCGCGGCAATCGCTGCCAATACGAACGCTTCGTGGCTCGGCCCCCAGGAGGTGACGAGGATCGCTTCGACTTCCGGCGCCTTGATCAGCGCATGACCGTCGGGATAGACCTCGGCAGTCAGTTTCAGATCGGAAACGACCTTGGCCGCTTGCTGCAAATTGATGTCGGTGACCGCGACCACCTGACTGTTGAGCAAGGTCTGGCTGCAACGACGGATGTGGTCCTGGCCGATGGCCCCGGTGCCGATGACGCCAAGCTTCAAAGACATATAAACACTTCTGTTTGTTCGTTTCAGGGCAATCAGTACTGACGGGCCTTGGCCAGTCGTTCGTTCAGGGTCTTGGCCACCGCATCGGTGCGGGCGCTGGTGGAGACTTGCGCCACGCCGACCCGCCACCAGGACAGGTAGCCGTGAATCATGGTTTTGGGCAGGACCTTGATATCGATCAGGGTCGACACGGTCTGCAAGCGCGCATCCGCCAACGCGGCGTGCAACTCTTCAACGGTGTTCACTTTGTAGGTCTTGCAGCCATAGGCCGCCGCGCTCATGGCGAAATCCACCGGAACGAAACCGCCGTCAAGCTTGCCGGTTTGCGGGTTGCGGTAACGGAACTCGGTAGCGAAGCTGTCCATGCCGTTGCCCATCTGCAGGTTGTTGATGCAGCCGAAGGTCATGTTGTCGAGCAGCACCACGTTGATCTTGCGCCGCTCCTGAATCGAGGTCGCCAATTCCGAGTGCAACATCATGTAGGAGCCATCGCCCACCAGCGCATAGACCTCGCGCTCAGGCTCGGCGAGTTTCACCCCCAATGCAGCATTGATCTCATAGCCCATGCACGAATATCCGTACTCGACGTGATAGGTGTTCACGCCTTTGCTGCGCCAGCTGCGCTGCAAGTCACCCGGCAGGCTGCCGGCGGCGGCAACGATCACCGCGTCATCCGCGAGGGTTTCATTGAGCACGCCGAGTACGCGGCTCTGGGTCAGGCACGAGCCGGTCAACTCGATGAATTCGCGCAACACTGCCGGGTCCAGGTGATCGTTGATTTCCGGGGTGAAGTCCTGGGTCTGGTATTCGATCTGATAAAGGCGATCGACTTCCTCATCCAGCTGCGCCCTGGCCTGACGGGGTTGATCACCCCAACCGGAGCGGTAGTCGCCCAGCGCTTCGGCCAGCGCCTGCAAACCGGTCCGGGCGTCCGCCAGCAGTTGCACGCCGTCGAGCTTCAGGGCGTCGCACGGGCTGATATTGAGGTTGAGGAATTGCACTTCAGGGTGCTGGAACAAGGATTTCGACGCGGTAGTGAAGTCGCTGTAACGAGTGCCGATACCGATGATCAGATCTGCATCCCTGGCCAGCAGGTTTGCCGCCAAACAGCCGGTCTCACCGATGCCGCCGACGTTCAGGGCATGGCTGGAGACCACCGAGCTTTTGCCGGCCTGGGTTTCGGCAAAGGGAATATCGAAGCGCTCGGCAAAGGCCTGTAACGCCGCGTTGGCGCCAGAGTATTTAACTCCGCCGCCGCAGATGATCAGCGGTTTGCGCTTGCCTTTGAACAAAGCCACGGCATCGTCGAGCATCGCTTCGGTCGCCGGACGGCGCTCGATGCGGTGCACGCGCTTTTGCAGGAAGTAATCGGGGTAGTCGTAAGCCTCGGCTTGCACGTCTTGCGGCAAGGCCAGGGTTACCGCACCGGTTTCAGCGGGGTCGGTGAGCACGCGCATGGCGTGAATCGCGGCGGTCATCAGTTGCTCGGGACGGTTGATGCGATCCCAGTATTTGCTCACGGCCTTGAACGCATCGTTGGTGCTGATGCTCAGGTCATGGAACTGCTCGATCTGTTGCAGCACCGGATCTGGCTGGCGGCAGGCGTAGACATCACCCGGCAACAACAGCAAGGGAATGCGGTTGGCTGTCGCGGTGGCGGCAGCGGTCAGCATGTTCGCCGCACCTGGCCCCACCGACGAAGTACAGGCGTAGATCTTGCGTCGCAGATGCTGCTTGGCGAACCCGATGGCGGCGTGGGCCATGCCTTGTTCGTTGCGGCCCTGATGGACGATCAGGTCGCCGCTGTCCTGCTCCAGGGCTTGCCCCAGACCCAGCACGTTGCCGTGGCCGAAGATGGTAAATATCCCGGCGACGAATTTGCTCTGAACCCCATCGACCTCGATGTACTGGTTATCGAGGAATTTCACCAGGGCCTGGGCCATGGTCAGTCTTGTAGTGGTCATGCTTGCACCTTTTTGTGAATGCAATCCGATCCCTGTGGGAGCGGGCTTGCTCGCGAAAGCGGCGGCACATTCAATATTTATGTCGCCTGACACACCTCTTTCGCGAGCAAGCCCGCTCCCACATTGGACCTCCATTAGGCTGACGAACGATGTCAGCCCAGGGATTTTTGCAGGTGATCCATGCTCGCGCCGATCGCCTGCTCGATATCCACCAGCCCATGCACGCTGTCGGCAAACGGTTCGAACGACAGGTAGCCGCTGTAGCCGCTGCCGAGCAAGGTCTCGATCTGCACCGCGTTGCCGAGAATGTCGCCCTCGCCCACCAGCACCCGATGGCCATCGCGGATGGTCGCCAACGGCGCATCGGTATCCTCGACGCCGGAGATGTGCACCAGCCCGGTCAACTCAGGGAAAAACTCCTGTTCACCGGCCAGGTGATGATGAAAGGTGTCGTGCACCAGACGGAACACATCGAGCCCGCCGATGGCCCTGATCGCATCGACCGCCGTGCGTTTGCGCCGCAGCGAACATTCTTCGAAGCCCAGCGGTTCGATGAAACCGAGGATGCCGTGATCGCGCAGGATCGGCGCCAGCTGACTCAACGCCGTGCGCAGGCCCGAAGCGCGTTCGGCCTCGCTGCGCGGATCGGCCCGGTCGTTCAACGGGCACATGACCAACCCCTGCGCGCCACAATCACGTGCGTAAGCGGCGAGTTTCAACGCCTGCGCACGGCGCTCGTCATTCCACACATCAAACGGATACAACGCGTTGATCGACAGCACGGTGATGCCTTGGGCCGCACACAACTCCCGGACGTGCCCGGGCGCGGTCCCATCCTCGATCTCGATGCCCTTGAGGTCGTTGCGGATCTCAATGGCGTCGGCCTTGAGGGTCACCGCCAACTCGATGAACGCAGGCAGGGACAAGCGTGGGGCGACCATACGGTTCAAGGCGAAACGCAGCGGCTTGCTCATTATTGTTGTTCTCCGCACAGGTGAATTATTTGGCCGTCGGCATGCTGAATTCCGGGCCCTTGGCGATGCTGTCGGGCCAGCGCTGCATCACGCTTTTATAGCGGCTGTAGAAGCGGATGCCTTCTTCGCCGTAGGCATGGTGGTCGCCGAACAGCGAGCGCTTCCAGCCGCCGAACGAATGCCAGGCCATGGGTACCGGAATCGGCACGTTGATGCCGACCATGCCAACCTTGATGCTGCGCGCAAAGGCACGGGCAATCCCGCCGTCGCTGGTAAAACACGACACGCCGTTGCCGAACTCATGTGCGTTGATCAGGGCCACGGCACTGGCGAAATCCGGCACGCGAACGATGCCCAGCACCGGCCCGAAAATTTCCTGCTGGTAGATGCTCATCCCGGTCGTGACGTTGTCGAACAGCGTCGCGCCGACGAAGAAACCATTCTCGGCACCCGGCACCTTGAAGTTGCGCCCGTCAACGATCAGATGCGCGCCCTGGGCCACGCCCTGATCGATGAAGCCTTCAACCTTGGCCTTGTGTTCGGCGGTCACCAATGGCCCCATGTCGGTGTCACCCTGCAGGCCATTGCCGACTTTCAACTGATCGATACGCGGCAACAATTTGGCAATCAGTCGGTCACCGACATCACCGACTGCCACGGCAATCGAAATCGCCATGCAGCGCTCACCGGCCGAACCATAAGCGGCGCCGATCAGGGCATCCGCCGCTTGATCCAGATCCGCATCGGGCATGACGATCATGTGGTTCTTCGCCCCGCCCAGCGCCTGTACACGCTTGCCACGCGAGGTCGCCTGCTGGTGGATGTACTCGGCGATCGGCGTTGAACCGACAAACGAAATCGCTTCGATGTCCGGGTGTTGCAGCAAGGCGTCGACCGCCGTCTTGTCCCCCTGGACCACGTTGAACACACCGTCCGGCAAGCCGGCTTCGGTCAGCAGGCGGGCCATCAGCAAACTGGCGGACGGATCGCGCTCGGACGGCTTGAGGATGAAGCAGTTACCGGTGACCAGCGCCAGCGGAATCATCCACAGCGGCACCATCACCGGGAAGTTGAACGGCGTGACCCCGGCGCAAACACCGAGCGGCTGACGCAGGTTCCAGTTGTCGATGCCGCCGCCGATGTTGTCGCTGAACTCGGTTTTTAGCAGGTTCGGCGCACCGCAGGCGTATTCGACGATTTCGATGCCGCGGGTGACCTCGCCCTTGGCGTCGGAAAAGACCTTGCCGTGTTCGCGGCTGATGATTTCCGCCAGCTCATCGTGATGGCGGTCGAGCAGCTCCTTGAACTTGAACATCACCCGCGAGCGTCGCAGGGACGATTGCTCGGACCAGGCCGGAAAAGCTTTCAGGGCCGAGGCGACAGCCTGTTCCACGGTCTTCTGGCTGGCCAACCCGACCCGCGCCTGAACGCTGCCGGTGGCCGGGTTGAAGACGTTGCTGAACCTTTCACTGCCGCTGTCTTGCACCTGACCATCGATGTAATGACCTACAACCTGGGCGTCGCTCATTGTGCTTGTTCTCCGTGCAGAGGTTGGAATTCAGAGATCCAGCAGCCAGCTGTGCTGCGGATCGTTATGGAATTGCCAGACGCGTTTCGGGCCCGCCATCACGTTCAGGTAATACGACTCGTAGCCGTACGGCACACTGACCGGGTGATAACCCTTGGGCACGACCACAAGGTCGTTGTTTTCCACGGCCATGGCCTGATCGATGCTGCGATCGTCGGTGTAGACCCGTTGGAACACGAAGCCCTGGGGCGGGTTGATCTGGTGGTAATAGGTTTCTTCGAGAAAGCTCTGGTGCGGCAGATCGTCGGTGTCGTGCTTGTGCGGCGGGTAGCTCGACGAGTGCCCCGAAGGCGTGCGCACTTCCACCACCAGCAGCGAATGGGCCGGCTCGGTGTCCGGCAGGATGTCGCAGACGTAGCGGGTATTGGCGCCCTTGCCGCGCACGCTGCGTTTCATGGTCTCGGGTTTGATCAGCCGTGGGCCGAGGTTCTCGGTTGGCGCACCGGGCGCCGCGCAAACGGCGATCTGCACATCACTCAACGCAACAATCCGAGCCTGACTGCCGGGCGGCAAGTACGCGGCGAACGGGGATTTGTCTTCAAACACCGACTGGCGATCCCCAAGATTGTCCCAGTCGAACACGCCCTGCCCCGGCGTTTCACCCTTGATGCCGACCCGCCCGCTGAGCAGCACCAGGCACAGTTCCTTGTCACCGGCAGAGACCGGCAGGGTTTCGCCGAGGCTCAAGCGGTAAGCGGCGAAACCGACGTATTCAAGTTCACCTTTGCCCAACTCGACCATGGTCCCGCCACGGGCATTGCTTTTGACCAGCAGGCTCATCGTGCCGTCCTCTCGTCGAGCAGCGCACGCAAGGTGTCGAAGCCTTTTTTGGCATAGACGTAGCTCGGGGCCACCGCCGGGTCCTGCTCGGCCTCGACCACCAGCCAGCCCTGGTAATCGGCCGCCAGCAGAACGTCGAGCAGTTCGGCGAAGTCGATGTCGCCATCTCCCGGCACGGTGAAGGTGCCGTTGATGATGCAGTCCGGGAAGCTCCATAGATTGTTGCGCGCCAACTGCACTACCGGTTTGCGCACGTCCTTGAAATGCACATGGCAAATGCGTGAGATGTGTTTGCGCAGCACCTGCAAGGGTTCACCGCCCCCCATGTAGCAATGGCCCGAATCGAACAGCAGGCCGACTTCACTGCCGGTCAACGTCATCAGGGTGTCGATGTCCGACGGGGATTCGACGTAGGCGCCCATATGGTGGTGATACGCCAGGCGTACACCCTGTGACAGGGTGAAGCGCGCCAGCTCGGTCAGTTTGTCAGCGTATTCCTGCCACGCCTGTTCGGTGTGAAAACGCGGGCGTTCGACCAGAGGAATACGTTGCCCTTGAATGGAATCGGCGACTTCACCGTAAACCAGCACCTTGGCGCCGTTCTTCGCCAGCAGCTCGACATGACTGGCAATGGCGTCGATTTCCTCGGCCACGGAGCGGCGTGCCAGGCGACTGGAATACCAGCCGGACACCAGCGCCAGGTCATACGGGCGCAGTACATCGCCAACGCCTTTGGCGTCCTTGGGGAATTTGCCGTTGAGTTCGAAGCCTTCGTAGCCGATCTCCTTGCCTTCGCCGAGGGCGGTGCTCAGCGGCGTCTCACCACCGAGGGACGGCAGGTCGTCGTTGCTCCAGGAGATCGGGTTGATGCCAATTCGGATAGCGGGCATGGCTGCACCTTTTATTGTTTTCTGAATTTCCGTTGAATCTGAGGCCGCCTTCGCGGGCAAGCCTCGCTCCTACGGGAAGCTACGGTGATCTGTAGGAGCGAGGCTTGCCCGCGAACAACGATAACGCGGTGTCGCGTCAAGCGCGGGCTGTGCGCCAGGCATCGATCAATTCGACAAACGTGCCCTGCACCTGTCGAATCAGCGCCTCGTCGTCGATTTCCCCAGCCAGCCACGCACGGCTTGGTTCCTGAAAAATCGTCCGCCCCACGGCGAACCCTCGACATGTCCGGCTCTGGCTCGCCTGTTGAAACCCTTCGGCCAATGTCGCCGCCGGGGCATTCAAGCCCAGCAACACCACGCCTCGGCAGTACGGATCGCGCTCCTGGATCAGCTCGTCGAGTTGCTTCCACTCCTCCGCACTCTGGGCTTCGATCTTCCACCACGCCGGGTAGATGCCCAGGTTGTAGAGGCGCTTGAGCGCGCGATACAACACGTCCGGGTGCGTCGAGGGATGATCCTTGGGCGGGATGATTTCCAGCAGCAGTTCATGACCGCTGACTTGCGACGCCTGGTACAAACCCTTGATCTGCGATTCCTGCTCCAGGCGTAGCATTGGCTCGTCGTCCGGGTGAAATTGCACCAGGCATTTGATGATTTGCTCTTGCGGCCAGGCAATCAGGTTACTGCCGATCGAACGGCCGTGTTCGAAGGCCAATGGACGGGAGTTTTGTATCTCGACCGGCCGCGCCACCCACCAGCCACGACCGGTGGCCGCGTTCAGCGAGTCCTGGCCGAAACGCTGGTCCGCCAGCAGCCCGACATCGGCCTCGATGCCCTGCTCGCGCAAATCGCGTTCGACCCGCTCCACGGCTTTGATAAAGAGCTGTTTGAGTTCGCTGATGACGCCGAGGTCGCGACCGCCCTTTTGCGCCAGATCCACCAGTTGCCAGCGATGGTCGAAGGCAAAGATGAACAGTTGCTTCCACGGCTTGCGCGACACACTGACCTGATGCAGGCGTTGCAACGTGGCGTCCTGATCCGGCCGGGTAATCGGCACCGGACTGTTGAACAGGTAATCGAGCTCGGCACGGGTCGGCATCGCCGGGGCGCAGGCATGGCGTGACACCACCAGGCCACCGCAGGCATTGGCCAGCCGGCAGCAATGCTCGTCGCTGGCATCCTCCAGCCAACCGCTGAGGAAGCCGGCCATAAAGGCATCGCCGGCCCCGAGTACGTTCAGCACTTCGACCCGCACGCCGGGATAAATCGCGCCATCTTCCAGACGCTCCGGGATCACCCCGTGAATCACCGTGCAGCCTTGCGGGCCGAGTTTGACCACCAGGGTCGCGTCACTCAATCGACGGACATTGCGCAGCGCGGTGAGCAAGTCCTCGGAACCACCGGCAATCAGAAACTCTTCTTCGGTGCCGACAATAAGATCGAAACGCGGGAGGATTTTCTGCACATGCTGACTGACGTTCTGGTCGGCAATGAAGCGGGTTTCGCCGTCGGCCTTGCCGGCAAGCCCCCACAGGACCGGGCGGTAGTCGATGTCCAGAACCCGTTTGACGTTGTGTTTTTCGGCATAGTCCAGCGCCTGGATGCTCGCCTTGTAGACGCCGTCGGTGGAGAAATGCGTGCCGGTGATCAGCAAGGCTTTGCTGGAGGCGATAAAGGCTTCGCTGATGTCTTCGGCCTGTAGCGCCATGTCGGCACAGTTTTCGCGATAGAACACCAAAGGAAAGGTCTCGCGGTCCTTGAGGCCGAGCAACACCATCGCCGTCAGGTGCTCCGGATCAACGTTGATACCGCTGGTATCGCAGCCTTCGCGGGCCAGGGATTCGACCAGGAAACGTCCCATGTGGTCGTCCCCTACCCGGCTCAGCATCGCCGACTTGAGCCCCAACCGGGCGGTGCCGAAAGCGATGTTGGCGGACGATCCACCGAGGTACTTGGCGAAGCTGCTCACATCCTCCAACCGCGCCCCGACTTGCTGCGCATAGAGGTCGACACCCAGTCGCCCCAGGCAAATCAGATCCAATTGGCGTCCACTGGCAAAACGAGTCTGGCCCATGCTGGCTCCTGTTATTTTTATCAGCCTGTGTTCAGGACGATGACCGTGCCGAACACTCTTGGTGGATGCAGACTAAAACGACCGGGACCGAATAATCAATAATTATTCCAAATAATTTTTACGTGGAATATTTTTTCCAATAAGCTTCATTACAAGCACTCCAGACGCGGTGCATCGTTTCAGCAAGCCTCACACTACTGCAAGCTCATGATTTTGTTCGGGCCTACCCTGTAGACTGCGCACAGCCAACCTATTGTCCTGGGACGCGGTGAAACATCGTCGCTAGTAAGAACAAGCCAAGAACAAGCCAGAAGGATTCCTTATGTCCCGCACCGATCAGCCGGATACGACCGAGAGCACGCCCGAGAGCGATCTTGTCAGCCCCCCGATCAACGCCGAGCGCCTGCTGCAGCTGATCACCAATGAATACGAAAGCCTGCCGCGCCAGCTCAAACGCATTGCCAGTTACATGAGCCAGCAGAGCGACCGGATCATGGTCGACCGCATCAGCGACATCGCTCGCGAGTGCGAAGTGCACCCGTCGGCCATCGTGCGGTTTTCCCAGCGTTTCGGCTTCAGCGGTTTCAGCGAAATGCAGGCACTGTTCCGCGAGGCGTATACCCACAAAACCACGCCGGTACAGAACTACCAGCAGCGCATTCGCAGCATGATCGCCAACAAGTCGCAGAAAGCCAGCGGCGGCGACCTGGCGCGCGAGTGCATCGACGCGACCCTGTCGGGCATCGAGCGACTGGGGCTGGAACTCGATGACCAGGCCTTCGACAAGGCCGTGGACCTGGTGGTCAACGCCGACAACATCTACGTGGTCGGCGTGCGTCGTTCGTTCGCGGTAGCCGATTACCTGGTCTACAACCTGCAACACACCAACAAGCGCATTCATTTGGTGTCTGGGCTCGGCGGCAGCTACCGCGAGCAGATGCGCAGCGTGCGCGCCAACGACCTGGTGATCGCCATCAGCTTCACGCCATACGGCAAGGAAACCCAGCACTGCCTGCGCATCGCCCAGCATCATCAGGCGAAAACCCTGATCATCACCGACAGCAATCTCTCGCCCCTGGCCAAGCGCGCCAACACCCTGCTGCTGGTCAACGAAGGCAGTTCGTTTGCGTTCCGTTCATTGAGTGCGACCCTGTGCCTGTGTCAGGCGCTGTTTATCGCCGTGGCCTATCGACTGGAGTTGAAGGTCGATGAGATTCACGAACAGGTCGGGTTCGACGACTGACCCGGACACAGGTGTTACGGTTCCGCATACGGCGACTCAGCGATCGCGTGTAAATATTTATTCTAAAAATTGAAACAAGAGAATATTTATTCTATAAATTGGATCTCTGAAAACAAGAATCCAAAGGATCCTGTCATGCGCGAACTCGGAATCGGACTTATCGGCACGGGTTTCATGGGCCGTGCCCATGCCCTGGCCTTTCGCAACGTCAGTGCGGCATTCGAACTGCCCTTCACGCTTCGCCTCGCCGCCGTGGCCGACGCCGATCCCGTTCGTGCACAAGCTTGCGCCACTGCCTGGGGCTTTGAGCAGGCCCATGGCGACTGGCAGCAATTGATCGATGACCCCAAGGTCAACCTGATCGCCATCACCACCCCCAACCATCTGCACTACCCGATGGCCATGGCCGCTCTTGCCGCCGGCAAGGCCGTGTACTGCGAAAAACCGCTGGCGGTAAACCTTGAACAGGCGAATGCCATGCACGTGGCGGCCAAGGATGCCGGCGTGGTCACCCGTGTCGGCTACAACTACCAGCACAACCCGATCATTGGCCTGGCACGTGAGTTGATTCTGAGCGGCGAACTCGGCGAGATCATCAGTTTTCAAGGCGAATTCAGCGAAGATTTCATGGCCGATCCAGCGTCCCCCTGGTCGTGGCGCTGTGAGGCCGGGCATGCCGGCGGGGCATTGGCGGATCTGGGCAGCCATTTGCTCGCCATGGCGCGCCATCTGCTGGGTAATGTCGAAGCGGTGTGCGCCGACACCCAGACCGTGCACCGCCAGCGCCCGGTCACGGCCGGTAGCCAGGATCAACGCAGCATTGCTGTTGACGATCACGCCCATGCCTTGCTGCGCTTCACCAGCGGCGCTCGTGGCACCTTCAGCAGCAGTTGGCTCAAGCACGGCTACAAGAATCATCTGAGCTTCGAGATCAGCGGTACCCGAGGCACCCTGGCGTTCGATCAGGAACGCTTGAATGAGTTACGCCTGTGCCGCGCCGGCCAGGACGGTTTCCAGCGTTTACTCGCCGGACCGGACTTGCCCGGTTACGCAGCGTTCAGTCCAGCGCCGGGGCATCAGTTGGGCTACAACGAGTTGAAGACGCTGGAAGTGCATGAGCTGATCATGGCCTTGGCCGGCCACGGACAAGCCGGCACCGATTTCGAGCAAGCCTTTGAAGTGGAGCGACTGGCAACGGCGATTCGACTGGCGGCGCGGGAACAGCGCTGGGTCAACATCAGCGAGGTCTGATCGCAATAGGCGTTGAAGAACGCCAATTCCTGTGGGAGCGAGCCTGTTCGCTCCCACAATTGTTCTGCGTGCTGCGGGCGTTTTGCGACCGGCGCAGACAATCACCCGCGCTAAACTCCGACATCATCAAACTTTCCCCGCCAATCGCTCCGGCCACCTTCACGCCAGCATCAAGCCCCCCGGATGATCAGGACGGCTGCCCAATCCTGTCAGCGTGGATAATCCTGCGACTCATGGGCTTTCACCGAACCACGAGGCACTATTCCTCGTGGACCTCAGACTCATTACTGGCCAACGAACGTCCCTCACATGATCAACGAGAACAAAGGCATACAGTCCGTCGAGCGCGCGATGATGATCCTTGAAACCATCGCGGCGGCGGGGGGCGAAATCCGCTTGGTGGACCTTGCGGCGCAATCCGGACTGCACAAGAGCACCTTGCACGGCCTGCTCAATACACTGGCCGCCATGGGCTACATTGCCCGCCGTGGCACTCACTATGCGTTGGGTTTGCGCCTGCGCGAAATCGCTCAACCGTTGAGCGACGCCGATGCGTTGCTGCGTGAAGCCTTTGCCCCTGCGCTGCGCATGCTGGCCGAACGCAGTGGTGAAACCTGTTTCCTCGCAGCGCCCTGTGGCACCCGCGAATACCTCTACATGGATGCCCTGGAAGGCAGCGGCAACTTGCGCGTTGCAAGCCCGCGCGGGCGTCGCGCCGGGCTGACCACCTCGGCCATCGGTAAAATATTCCTGGCCTTTGACGAGGACCTGCGTCGCAGTCTGCGTCGAGCGGACTTGCTGCCTGCGGAACTGGAAATCGAGTTGGCCGGTATCGTCACCCATGGCTACGCGTTAGACCTTGAAGAAGCCGAGCCGGGGCTTAACTGCGTCGCCCTGCCCCTGCGCTTGCAAGGTCGCGTGGTGGCGGCGCTCGGTGTTGCCGCGCCCGCCTCACGCTTGCCCAAGACAGCGTTGTGCACGTTGGCGAACCACGCCATGCGCGAAATGTTCGACATGCTCAAACTTTAACCGCCAATGGCCTGGGGCATATTCCCTTGAAAAGCAATCGTCGGGATCATCGCGTTCCTGTCGTTTTATTCAATGGAGTCCCGAATGTTTGAGCAATTGTCCCAGCAGGTCATTAACCGTGCACAAGCGCAGGCGCGTGATCAGGGTTTCGCCGTCTGCATCAGCGTGGTCGACGATGCCGGACTTCTGCGCCATTTCGTGCGCATGGATGACGCTGTGCCAGGCGCCATCGATGTTTCGCTGAAGAAAGCACGCACGGCTGCGTTGTTTCGCACCGACAGCGCCGAACTGGGTATGGAAGCGCAACCGGGCGGAGCCATTTACTCGCTGGAGGCTACCAACGGCGGCCTGATCAGCTTTGGCGGTGGCGTGGTGTTGCGTGATGAACACGGCAAGGTCATCGGCGCCGTTGGCGTTGCCGGGGCGACCGTCGAGGCGGATCAGGTGATTGCCCTGCAGGCAGCGGGTCGTCCATGAACCCGAGCACGCAACGTATTCACCCTGGCGTGGTGGCGCTGGCGGTGACCGCTTTCGCTATCGGAATGGCCGAGTTCATTGTCGTCGGCATTCTCCCGGCTATCGCCTCTGACCTCGACATCCCACTGGCGCGTGCGGGGAGTCTGGTCGGGCTGTACGCGTTGGCGCTGGCACTGGGCACGCCGCTGACCGTTCTGGCACTGGCGCGCCTGCCGCGCAAACCGGTGCTGCTGGCGTTGATTGCGGTGTTTCTGGGCGGGAATCTGCTGGCAGCGCTCTCCACCGATTACCCTTGGTTACTGGCAGGACGCATCATCACCGCGCTTGCTCATGGCAGCTTTTTTGCCATTGGTGCCACCGTCGCCGCCAGCCTGGCGCCAAAGGGACAGGCAAGCAAAGCCATTGCCGTGATGTTCGCCGGCCTGACGCTGGCGATGGTCATCGGTGTGCCGATTGGCAGCATCCTGGGTAACGCGATGGGGTGGCGGCTGCCATTTTATGCGGTCGCGCTGCTGGCTGCCCTGGCCTTGATAGCCAGTGCGCGGTGGTTGCCGAACGTACCGACACCGCCGTCGGGCAAAGCTCTCACTCAGCTGGCGGCACTCAGGCACCCGGCCATTCTGGCGATGATGGCCGTGACCGTGCTGGGTTTTGGTTCAAGCTTTGCCGCCTTCACCTTTATCACCCCGATCCTCACCGACATCAGCGGCTTTTCCACCGCGACCGCCAGTTTGTTGTTGGTCGTGTTCGGCGTTGCGACCCTGGTCGGCAATCTGGTCGGGGGCCGACTCGCGGCCACGATGGGCTGGCAATCGGCGCTGCGAATGATCTTTGTGCTACTGACACTCGTGCTGGCGGCGGTCGCACTGCTGTTGCCCTATCAACTGCCGATGGTAGTGATGCTGTTTTTCTGGGGCGCGCTGGCCTTCGGTCTCTCTCCCGCCGCCCAGGCCGGCATGCTGGCCACCGCCGAACGCTATACCCCGCACGCCGTGGCGTTCGCTTCGGCGCTGAACATTTCGGCCTTCAACCTCGGTATAGCCTTGGGAGAAACCAGCGGCAGTGCCCTGGTCGCCAATGGGCAAATGGCTCTAACGCCCTGGGCCGGTGTCGTGACCGTGATCCTTGCGCAGTTGCCGCTGATCTGGCTGCTGTCGCTCAACCGAAAAGACTCGCTTGAGCACCGAGCCGAAATCTGCAACCCCTGAGCAGCCCCCAATGCTGATCAATCACATGGGAACGGCGATGAGTAATATCGCCGTCCCGTGTGCAGCGGTGGCGGCGATCACGCCGTAGCGCATGCGGACGAAAGCACAGACTAGCCCCTCCAGCAACGTGAACAGTAGAATCGGCCAGCCAATCCGGGTGACGCTCAGTGCCAGAAACGAATGGCAGGCCGAGAAGGCGACAGCGCTGATCAAGGCGGCTCGTATCGCAGAGGTGTGGTGTTCGAGGTGACCTTGCAGGAACCCGCGAAACAGCACTTCTTCCAACGCATTCCCGCCGTAGGCCAGCACGACCATGCCCATCAACCAGGGCCAGTAACCGGCTATTTCGCCTACACCGATGCCTTGATAGAGCCGCAGCGGAACGCCGATCGCACACCCGGCCGCAACACCCAGCGCAAGCCCTGCGGCCAGATTGCCCTTCTTCCAGACGACGAGTTGCCAAAGCTGCGGGGCGATCCTTGCCAGCGCGGCGACGATTGCCAGCGACAGTGCACCCAGCACGGCCAGGACAAACGGATTCGCAACAAAGCCGATCTGCACATCGCCACTCAGGGACCATAAATGCAGCGGTGTCATCACATCGCGCAGCAGGACGAAGGTCAGCAGCAGGATCGCAATACGCAAACCGGGTTGCGTCTTCGGCGTCAGCCAGAACCAGAGAGCACAGAGGCTAAAACCGGGCAGCAGATAAGTGCCGTAATCGATCAGTAGCGAAAGTCCCTCTTCAATCATGTGTCTGTCCGTTGGCGTCGAGGCGAGTGCCGGGTTATAGCATCCACTTCAGAAGAATGTGAGTGGCAATCCAGGGAGACGCCGCGGCCACGCCCAATCCGAACACCAGGAAAGCGGACAGATAAACCGCAAAAAACCGAATCAGCGCCCGCCTCGACATCACCCGCCTCCAGAAACATTGAAATGCTCAAACCGGCTTAATGGCTTGGACGTGCGGCCATTTGCACAGTTCAATGTTCCGCGAGGCCGTGCAAACAGCAGAAGCGCCGATCAAGCAGCGATTGGAGACGGTGTAGGGGGTGGATTTTCAACTGAAGGGGGACGTGGCGGGTTTTGCGATTGATCGGCGGATCAGCGGGGCTTGCGCGAGTGATTTGCTGAAATCGCTGTGTGACAACTATCGGGACAAGCTTGTGTGCCGCAATGAACCGGGGCGAACCCTCATCGAACGTAAACCCTGAAAATTACTGCGCAAAACAATGTGGGAGCTAGCCTGCTGGCGATGGCGGACTGTCAATCAACAGTGATGTTGAATGTTCAGTCGCCATCGCCAGCAGGCTAGCTCCCACAGGGATTGCTGTTAACCCGACAACCGGGTCAACAGCACTTGGGCCCGGCCTTGCTTCCGTAACGCGCTTCCTGGCGTTCCCGGAAGAATACCTCGTAACTCATCACCGGTTTGTCCGGATGTTTGGTCTGCATATGCTCGACGTAAGTATCGTAGTCGGGCATGCCGACCATCAGGCGCGCGGCCTGACCGAGGTATTTACCGAGGCGACTCAGGTCATTGAACATGCTGCACTCCTCGATCACGCATTCGGCAGGGCCTGGAATGGCGCTTCTTTATCCGTGCGCTCCTTGGTTCCCCACGCGGCAATGCCGACCTTGAGGGCAAAGAACAGGATGCTGAACACCACCAACAGGAACAGCGCGGTCAACGTCGCATTGGTGTAGGCGTTGTAGATCACGTGCTGCATCTGCTCGATGCTCTTGGCCGGGGCGAGTACCTGACCGTTGGCCAAGGCATCGCTGTACTTCTTGGCCAGCGCGAGGAAGCCGATGGCCGGGTTGGCGTCGAACAGCTTGATGAAACCGGCGGTGGTGGTGCAGATCAGCAGCCATACCGCTGGCAGCATGGTCACCCAGACGTAGCGCTGGCGCTTCATTTTGATCAGCACAACCGTCGCCAACATCAGCGCGATACCGGCCAGCATCTGGTTGGAGATGCCGAACAGCGGCCACAAGGTGTTGATGCCACCCAGTGGATCGATCACGCCTTGATAGAGCAAGTAACCCCACATCGCCACACAACCGGCGGTGGCGATCAGGTTGGCGGTCCAGGATTCGGTGCGTTTCAGCGCCGGCACGAAGGAGCCGAGCAAATCCTGCAACATGAAGCGACCGGCACGGGTACCGGCATCGACTGCGGTCAGGATGAACAGCGCTTCAAACAGGATCGCAAAGTGGTACCAGAACGCCATGGTGTTTTCACCCGGCAGGACGTGGTGCAGGATCTGCGCGATACCGACCGCCAGGGTCGGTGCACCGCCGGCACGGGCCAGGATGGTGGTTTCACCGATGTCCTTGGCCACCGCTTGCAGCGCTTCCGGGGTAATTGCAAAGCCCCAGCTGCTGACGGTCTGCGCAACCGAAACAGCATCCGCGCCGACAATCGCCGCCGGGCTGTTCATGGCGAAGTACACGCCCGGATCGATCACCGATGCCGCAACCATGGCCATGATGGCGACGAAGGATTCCATCAGCATGCCGCCGTAACCGATGTAGCGGGCATGACCTTCACTGGCGAGCAGCTTCGGCGTGGTGCCGGAAGCGATCAGCGAGTGGAAACCCGATACCGCGCCACAGGCAATGGTGATGAACAGGAACGGGAACATACCGCCCTTCCACACCGGACCGGTGCCATCGATGAACTGGGTCAGTGCCGGCATTCTCAGCTCGGGCATGGTGATCAGAATGCCGATCGCCAATGCCACAATGGTGCCGATTTTCAGGAACGTGGAGAGGTAGTCACGCGGTGCCAGAATCAGCCACACCGGCAGTACCGCGGCAACGAAACCGTAGCCGATCAGCATCCAGGTGATTTGAATGCCGGTGAAGGTGAACGCCTTGGCCCAGACCGGGTCCGCGGCAATCTGCCCGCCCAGCCAGATCGAGCCCAGCAGCAGGAACACGCCGATGATCGAGATTTCACCGATGCGGCCCGGACGGATGTAGCGCATGTAGATGCCCATGAACATCGCGATCGGGATGGTCGCCATCACGGTGAACATGCCCCAAGGGCTTTCGGCCAGGGCTTTGACCACGATCAGCGCCAGCACCGCGAGGATGATGATCATGATCAGGAAGCAGCCGAACAGCGCGATGGTGCCGGGGATGCGGCCCATTTCTTCGCGGACCATATCGCCCAGGGAGCGACCGTTGCGGCGGGTGGACATGAACAGGACCATGAAGTCCTGAACCGCACCGGCCAGCACCACACCGGCGATCAGCCAAAGTGTGCCAGGCAAGTAGCCCATCTGCGCCGCCAACACTGGACCGACCAGCGGACCTGCGCCGGCGATGGCTGCGAAGTGGTGACCGAAGAGCACGTGTTTGTTGGTCGGGACGTAGTCCAGGCCATCGTTATTGAGTACGGCGGGAGTGGCTCGATTGGGGTCCAGTTGCATCACCTTGTTGGCGATGAACAGGCTGTAGTAGCGGTATGCGACGAGGTAGATGGCGACGGCTGCGACTACGATCCAGAGGGCGTTGATCGCTTCGCCGCGGCGCAGGGCCACGACACTCAGCGCAAACGCTCCCAGAACAGCCACGGCAAACCAGGCGAGGTGTTTAGCCAGACGGGGCATAGCGTGTCTCCTGCCGACAGCTTGTGACTGCGGCGGTAATTTTTATAATTGTGTCCGCTGTGCGGAGCTGGCCCAATATCCGCGCATGCCGTCTACAAATAAATCCGCGTTACTACGTACGCGCCCTCTACGTAGTTCTACGTAGAAACTGCAAAACCTGTAGGAGCCGGCTTGCTGGCGATCCAGGCGACGCGGTGTATCAGTCACGCCGCCATCGCCAGCAAGCCGGCTCCTACAATTCGGCGTTGTCCGGTCATTCCGTCCAGCAGCGCTACTGGACGTGCGCATCTTTGGCATATGATGCCGGCCTTCGCCTTCCCCCGGTCCGGACAGGAGCCCAGATGCAGCTCAAACACAAAATCGTCGCGCTCGGGATTCTGCCGCTGGTGTTGGCGATCGCTGTCATCTGCGGACTGGTGATTTCCCTGAACCGCCAGGTGGGTGATCAACAGGCGCAACTGATCGAAGACAGCATCCTGGCGAGCAAGCGCGCCGAACTGAAAAACTACGTGGAAATGGCGCAAAGCCTGATCGCGCCGCTGTACGACGACGGCCACGGTGACGAGCACGCCCAGCAACGCGTGCTGGAAGAACTGCGCAAACTCAGCTTTGGCATCAATGGCTACTTCTTCGTGTACGACCGCGAAGGTCGCAGCCTGATGCACGCGCGGCAGTCGGAACTGGTCGGCCAATACCTGTGGGACATGAAGGACCCGCACGGCCTGCCGGTGATTCAGGCATTGCTCAAAAGTGCGCAATCGGGCGAAGGCTTTCAACGCTACGCCTGGAACAAGCCCTCTTCCGGCCAGGTCACCGACAAGCTCGCCTACGTGGTGATGCTGGATCGCTGGGGCTGGATGCTCGGCACCGGCATTTACCTTGAGGACGTCGAACGCGCGACCCAACAGGCGCGTGACGAGGTGGCCCAGGGCATCCGCAAAACCATGCTGGCGATTGCCGCCGTGGCCCTCGTGGCGGTGCTGTTCGTGTTTGCCAGCGGCATGACGCTGAACGTGAGCGAGCACCGTCTGGCCGACAAAAAACTGCAACGCCTGACCCAGCGAATCGTCAGTTTGCAGGAGGAAGAACGCTCGCGGGTTTCCCGTGAACTGCACGACGGCATCAGCCAGGTGCTCGTCTCCATCAAGTTCCAGTTCGAACTTGCCAGCCATGTGCTGGAGAATGGACAAGACAAGGGTTTGAGTATTTTAAGAGAGGCCACGGAACGACTCGGCGAAGCGATTGGCGAGGTGCGCAGCCTCTCCCACGACCTGCGCTCATCCTTGCTCGACACCCTGGGGCTGTCGGCGGCCATCGGTCAACTTGCCGAGGAATTCGAGCAACGCAGCGGCCTCACCGTGACCTATAACGACAACGAATTCGACTGCCATCTGGTCGATGGCGCGGCGGTTTCGTTGTTTCGCATTGTGCAGGAAGGCCTGACCAACATTGAACGCCATGCACAGGCAAAAAACGTTTCCATCAACCTGCACGGTTCTGAAGAATCCATCCGGCTGACGGTGATCGATGACGGTATCGGCTTCAACGTCGCCCAGGTCGAACGTGGCCATGCCGGCATCGGCCTGCGTAATATCCGTGAGCGTGTCGAGCACTTTGGCGGCCGGTTCGAGCTGATCTCGGTGCCGGGAAGAAGTGAGCTGGACGTGCTGCTGCCCATGAAAATGCCCGTCGCAAAACGCTGATCAGACAACAAGAGTGAATGCCCGTGATTAACCTGCCCTCCCCGATCCGCGTCGCCCTGGTCGACGATCACTCCCTGGTTCGCGACGGGATCAAGGCGCTGCTGTCCGTCATGGCCCCGCTGGAAGTGGTGGGTGAAGCCGAGAATGGCGCGGACGCCATCGAGATGGTCGGACGCTGCCAGCCTGACCTGCTGCTGGTCGACATCAGCCTCAAGGACATGAACGGGCTGGAGCTGACCCGGTTGCTGCGCAGCCAGTACCCTTCGCTCAAAGTGCTGGTGCTGAGCATGTACGACAATTATGAATACGTGAGCGAGTCCGTGCGTTCGGGTGCCAGCGGTTATGTGCTGAAGAACGCGCCGTCACGGGAAATCATCGCCGCCATCGAAGCCATTGCCAGCGGCGGCACGTTCTACAGCGCGGAAATTGCCCAGCGGCTCATTGCTGATAAAAGTACCGACAACGAGCTGACGCCGCGTGAAAGCCAGGTGTTGTACAAAATGGCCCAGGGGATGAACAACAAGGAAATGGCCCGTGACCTCGACATCAGCGTGCGCACGGTTGAAACCCATCGCCTGAGCATCCGCCGCAAACTCAACATCGACAAACCGGCGGCGCTGGTCAAATACGCCATCGACCATGGGATCATTTCCCCATAAACCTGCTGAACACTACCCCCCTGTA